>JANNAY010000624.1:0-5997 GCA_031384945.1 Deltaproteobacteria bacterium | reverse complement strand
CCGCCGTTCTCGACGTCTTTGACGTGGCCAGCGTCGCAGACGACGACGTCGACGCCGCCGCCGGGGACGACGCCCAGGTCAACGACGTGGCCGCGCGCCTCGAGCAAGTCGCGGCACCAGCGGCGCAGCTCGTCGTCATCGATGCGGATCCAGGCACGAAGGCTCATCGGGCTCAACGCTGCGGGAAAGCCGCGCGGGCTGTCAACGCGACGACGACAAACGCGCGCGAACGAACGTTGTCGCATAGTGTCGCAGCGTGCGTCGGCTCACGCTGCTTTGCTGTTTGCTGTCACTGCCGGCCGTCGCCGCCCCCAAAGGCATCGTCGAGGCGGGCGTCGCGCGCCCGTCAACGCTGCTCGAGCCCCAAGACCTCGGCGGCACGTGGAAGCTGCGCTACGGCGCCGACGACGCCGCATTCAAAGACCCCGCCTACGACGACGCCGACTGGGTCGTCGTCGACGTGCCGCGCGGCCTTGGCCTTTACGAAGATGCGCAGGCGACCGACCCGAAGCAGCGGCACCCCTACAAAGGCAAGCCGGGCCTCTTCTGGTACCGCTTCCGCGTCGAGCTGCCCGCGCCCGCGCTTCGCCCGACGGCCCTCGGCGTCACCATCGGCCCAACCGACACCGCCGTCGAAGTCTTCATCGACGGCATCTTCGTCGGCGGCAAAGGCGTCATCCCTGGAGACGGCGTCGCCGGCGAAAACGCCCAAAGCGAATTCGGCACCTACGCCGTCCCCGAAGGCGCTGGCGCAGACGGCGTCGTCGTCGTCGCCTTGCGCGGCTGGCGGTCTGACGAGCGGGCCGACAGCAACCGGGGTCGCGGCGGCGTCACGCACCGTCCCCTGCTCATCGGCGATGTGCGCGAGCTCGCCCGGCGCGAGGTGCTGCTCGACATCGACAAGCTCGCCGTCGCCATTCTCTTCGTCTGCGCGGGTCTGTTTCACCTGCACCTGTGGCGACGGCGGCGCGAGCTGACGTCGTACCTCTGGTTCGGCGTCGCCTCGCTCTGCATGGCCGCCTATATGTTTTTTGGCCACCACCTGTCTCTTTATGTGGTGCCTGATTCTGTCTGGGCGACCAAGCTCGACTTTGCAGCGGTCATGCTGGGATTCCCCGCCTTTGTGCAGTTTCTGTGGCCGTTCTTGAACACGCCGATCCGCTGGTGGTGGCGGGCTGTGCAGGCGCTGAGCATCGGCTTCGCCATCATGACGCTGCTCTGGCCTTCTGCCTGGTTCGTGCAGAAGTTCGTGATGGTCTGGGCCTTCGGATGCGCCCTGCCCGAGATGATCGGCATCCTGGTGCTGGTCGCGCGCAAGGCGTGGCAAGGCGACCCCGAAGGCCGCACGCTGTTGATCGGCGCCGTCGCGGTCTTGCTCACCACCATCAACAACATCGGCGTCAACCAGAACTGGTGGCGGGCGCCCGAGATCACCAACATCGCCTTCACGATCTTCGTGCTGGCCATGGCCGCCTCACAGGCCAACCGCTTCGCCCGCATCTACGGACAGCTCGACGAGAAGAACGCCGAGCTCGTGCGCATGGACAAGCTCAAAGACGAGTTTCTCGCCAACACCAGCCACGAGCTGCGCACGCCGCTGAACGGAATTGTTGGCATCGCCGAAGGCCTCATCGAGGGCGCTGCCGGCGACCAGAACGCCGAGACCCTCGATAACCTGCGCATGGTGCTCACCAGTGGTCACCGCCTCGCTGCGCTGATCAACGACATCTTAGACTTCTCGAAGCTGCGCGAAGGAAAGGTGAGCATTCAGCTCGCGCCGCTCGACCTGCACCCCGCCGCCGACATCGTCTCGCGGCTGTTGACACCGCTCGCCACGCAGAAGGGCCTCAGCCTCGAGAACCGCGTGCCGCACGACTTGCCCTCGGTGCTCGCCGACGAATCGCGCCTGCAGCAGGTGCTGACCAACCTCGTCGGCAACGCCATCAAGTTCACCGACAGCGGCGGCGTCGTCATCGAAGCCGGCACAGACGACGGCGCCGGCGGCGACAACGTCTGGATCGCCGTGCAAGACACCGGACCGGGCATCGCCGAGCGCGACCACCAACGCATCTTCAACGCCTTTGAGCAGGGCGACGGCAGCACCGAGCGCACCCACGGCGGTACAGGCCTCGGCCTGTCGATCACGCGGCGGCTCGTCGAGCTGCACGGCGGCACCATCAAGCTGGCGTCGTCACCAGGCAAAGGCTCGCGCTTCACCGTGTCGTTGCCGAAAGTGACCGAGGCCGCGCAAGAGAAAGCGCTCATGGCGCCGCGAGAGACCGTGAAGCCCGCGCGGCACGAGCCGACACTGACAACGACGTCGACGATCTCGTTGGCGGCGATTCCCCCGCCGAAGGCCGTGGCGGTGCCCCTCGACTCGCGCCGCTACCGCGTGCTGCTCGTCGACGACGAGCCCATCAACATCCGCGTGCTCGAGAACCACCTGTCAAAGGTGCAGTTCGAGGTCGCCCGCGCCGGCGACGGACCGGCCGCGCTGCAGATTCTGAAAGACGGCTTCAAGCCCGATTTGGTGCTGCTCGATGTCATGATGCCGAAGATGTCAGGCTACGAGGTGTGCCAGCACATCCGAGAGAAGTATCCTGCCAGCGAGATGCCTGTCGTTCTCGTCACAGCCAAAGACCGCGTCGCTGACGTCGTCAGCGGCTTCGACGCCGGCGCCAACGACTACCTGACGAAACCGGTGGCCAAAGGCGAGCTGCTCGCGCGAATCAAGACACACTTGCAAGTGGCCAAGATGAACGAGGCGACGTCGCGCTTCGTGCCCTTCGAGTTCTTGTCGATGCTCGGCAAGCAGAGCCTGCTCGACGTCGAACGCGGCGATCAGGTGCAAAAAGACATGAGCGTCTTGTTCTCAGACATCCGCAGCTTCACGACCATCGTCGAGAAGAACACGCCGGCTGAGAACTTTCGCTTCATCAACGACTACCTCTCGTCGATGGAGCCGCCGATCAAGGATCACGCAGGCTTCGTCGACAGCTTCATCGGCGACGCGATCATGGCGCTGTTTGACGGCGAGAACGGCGGCGCCAACGACGCCGTGGCCGCTGGTGTCGCCATGCAGCGGGCGCTGCCCGGCTTCAACCAGCTGCGGGCCGCGCAGGGGCTGCCCGAGGTCGCCATCGGCGTCGGCGTCACCACCGGCCTCGTCACCTGCGGCACCATCGGCGGCAAGTTTCACATCAAGTGCGGCGTCATCGGCGACGCCGTCAACACGGCGTCGCGCATCGAGGGCATGACCAAGATGTACGGCGCCCGCTTTCTCGTCGGCGAGCCCACCAAAGACGGCCTCGTGCCCGGCAAATACACGCTGCGCACCGCCGACCGCGTCACCGCCAAGGGCAAGAAGCTGCCGACGACGATCTACGAAGTGCTCGACGCCGAACCGGCAGACGTCTTCGACCGCCGCAAAGCCGGCCTGCCCCGCTACGAAGAGGCGCTCGGCCTCTACCAGCGCCGCGCGTTCGTCGACGCTGCGAAAATACTCGGCGAGCTCGCGTCGAAAGATCCTGCCGACAAGCTGGTGGCTCTCTATGTGGAGCGCTGCGCTGTCTTCAGCGCCAGCCCGCCGGGCGAAGATTGGGATGGCGTCGTGAAGTTGGAAACGAAATGAGCACGTCTCAAACGCGCGCCCAGGCGAAATGCCTACGTCGCTCGCAAAGCCTCGCTCCGTGCCAGGCCGACTTGCGAAGCGCGGGCCGTTTCGCGGGCTCGCGTCGATGAGCACGGCACAGCGCGCCATCCGCGGCACCGCCATCGCGCTTGTCGGACAGCTCGTCACGCAGCTGCTGCGCTTCGGCAGCAACATCATCCTCGCCCGCTTCCTTCCCGAAGAAGCGTTCGGCATCAACGCAATGGTCTTCGCGTTGACGACGGGGCTGTGGCTGGTCAGCGACGTTGGCATCGGCGCCAGCGTCATCCGCAGCGAACGCGAAGACGGCGACTTCGTGAACACCGCGTGGACGCTCTCAATGGTGCGCGGTGTCTGCCTCTTCGGTCTCGGCTGCATCGCCGGACCCATCGCCGCCTGGTTCTACAAAGAGCCGATGCTCGTCTGGCTCTTGCCCTTCTGCTCGCTGATGGTGCTGCTGCTGGCCTCAGAGAGCTGCAACTACTGGGTCGAGCAGCGCCACATGCGCGTGGGCCGGCCGATGGGCATCGACATCGCCGCGCAGGTGGTCGCCCTCTTCGTCTCGATCCCGCTGGCCATCGTCACGAAGCACGTCATCGCCCTCGCCGCCGCTGCCGTCGTCAGCGCTGTCGTCAAATGCGCGCTCACGCATCTCATTCTGCCCGGCCCGCGCATGAAAATTCGCTGGGACAAAACCGCGATCAAAGAGATCTTCAACTTCGGTCAGTGGATCTTCATCTCAACGCTGTTCTCATTCTTGGCGATGCGCTGGGACGTGTTTTCTCTCGGCAAACTCGAGGGGTTCGCCCTTCTGGGTGTGTACGGTTTGGCCGGGCAAATCACCTCGGTCCCAAATCAGATCTCGATCCAGGTAACGAACCAGATTCTCACCCCTGTGTTGTCCGATGCGTTTCGCGGTTCTGTTCAACAGTTGAGAGACCGGTTGGCGCAGGCGCGGCGGGCGTACATCCCCGCTGGCGCGCTGCTGTTTCTGGGTGCGGCGACCACGGCGCCGGCGTTCTTTCTGCTGGCCTACAGGCCGGCGTTTCACGGCGCGGGTGCGATGGCGCAGCTGCTGATGATCCCGGCGTGGCTGGCGTTCTTGCAAGAAGCCTCGTCGCGCGCGCTGCTCGCCGCCGGCGACGGACGCGGCCTCGCCCTCGGCAATGCCGTCAAGGTCGTCGCCACCATCGTCGCCACTCTCGTCGGTTTCACTTACTTCGGCTTCTGGGGCTTCGTCGTCGCCTGCGGCGTCGGCGCCGTCAGCGGCGTCGTTGTCGTCGGCGTTCGTCTGCGCGAGCACGGCGTCACCGTGTTGGCCGGCGACCTCAAGGCCACCATCGCCTTTATCGTCGTCGGCGGCGTCGCCTGTTACGCCCCCATCTTGGTCGCGCCGCTGTTTCCGTCCTTCGACCTCGACGTCGTCGGCACGTCGCTGCCCGGCGTGCTGCGCGTTCACCCCGCCTTCATCACGCTCTTGAGTTGCGTCGCCGTCTGTGGCCCGCTGGCGCTGATCGTCTTGAAGCGCGTCAAAGAGGCCCGCGCGGCCGCCGCTTCGTGATCTGAGATCTCGCCGGTCCTCGCGGCAACATCCTGATTCTGCGGCGCTTTTCGGCACTCCCTCGGTGCCGGCATCTTTTGTGGCCGGGGCCTACGCCTTCTGCGGTCTTCTCTGCCAGTGGCGGCGCTCTTCGACCTGGATGGCTGGTACCGGCGCTTCGGCGAGGCGGTGCTTCGCCGCGCGCGGCGCATCCTCGGCGATGACGCCAGCGCCCGCGACGCCCTGCAAGAGACCTTCTTGCGCGCGCACCGCTACGCCGCCTCGTACGCCGGTGGCTCGGCGCTCGTGTGGCTCTTCACCATCTGCGACCGCGTTTGCTTCGATGTCTTGAAGCAGCGCAGGCGCAGCCCGGTCGCCAGCTCCAACGAATCCAACGACGACGACGACGCCGACTTCGCCGTGCTCGCTGGTGAGGGACCGCCGTCGCCGGGCGCGCGGCTCGAGCGCGATCAACTTGTGCGCAAGGCGCTGCTGCGCGTCGACGACGAGACGCGGCAGATCTTGTTGCACCGCTTCTTTGATGAGCTCGACACCGCCGACATCGCCACCGCGCTGTCGACGTCGGAGCGCACGGTGCGCCGCCGGCTCGCTGACTTCTTTTCCACCGCCAGGGCCCGTCTGGACCGTGAGGTGCGCCCATGAACCGTCTGACCGACCTCGAGATCGAGCGCTTTCTCGTCGACGACCTCGACGACGCCGACCGCGCCCGCGTCGCCGCCGCGACCGGCTTCGACGACGCCTGGCCCGTCGTCACCGAAATCTACAACAACTGGGTGATCGAGGATCG
>JANNAY010001175.1:0-3717 GCA_031384945.1 Deltaproteobacteria bacterium | reverse complement strand
AGCGCGCGGCAGAAGTCTTCGTCGAGGTCGTTGGCCTCGACGTCGCCGCGCTCTTTGTCGCGCATCTGCGCGGCGAAGCGCGCGCGCTGATCGACCGGGTCGTTGAGCTCAGAAAAGGCGTTGGCCAGCTCCATCCCGGCGACGATGAGCTCGAAGCGGTCGGTGACGGCGGGGTCGCCGTCGCGCTTGCGGGCCAGCGGCGAGACCGCGAGCGGAAAGTCGGTGATGAACGTCGGGTTCGTCAGCGTCTTTTCGACCTCGTGATCGAAGACCGCGTAGAGCAACGTCAGCGCGATGTTGCGCCGCCGGGCACGCATCGGATCTGCGGCGCGGCGCGGACGGGACATCTCGCCGGTGTCTTCGTCCAACGCCGGATTCGTCGACTTCAACGCCGACGCCGGCGGCTCGGTCGACGTCATGCCACGCATGCGCGGGACGGTGACATCGTCGCCAAGGCCGTCGTCTTCGCCGCGGCCGCCGGAGGCGAAAGCTTCGTCGATCGAGCGGCCGAGCCAGCGCATCCACTCTTTGCCGTCGGCGCCGCTCTTGTAAGCGGCTTTGGCGCGCTCGACGAGAGAGCCGCTGCCAACGCCCGCGGGCTTGATGCCGGGGATGATGCGCTCGGCCTCGTCGTCAGACAGCTCTTTCAAGCAGATGTGCATCGGCTCGTCGGGCGTCGCCGTGTGGCCAACGACGATGGTCATCGCCCGCTCAACGCTGTCGATCTCTTCGAGGTTCTCAGTGATCTTCAAATGCTCTTGCACCAGCCGCGCGATCGGGGCCTGACGCCAGGGGCGGCTGACGTCGACGACCCGATCGCCGTAGGGGATCTTGCTGCTGCCGCGCAGCTCTTGCGCGAGGCCCGAGATGACGCTCTCGGTCAGCTCCATCATGTCATGGTACGTGGCATACGCTTGGTACACTTCAATTGAAGTGAACTCGGGGTTGTGCTTTGTGCTGACACCTTCATTTCTGAAGATGCGGCCGATTTCAAAGACACGCTCGAGCCCGCCGACGACGAGGCGCTTCAGATGCAGCTCAGTCGCGATGCGCAGGTAAAGATCCATATCGAGCGCGTTGTGGTGGGTGGTGAATGGTTTGGCTGACGCGCCACCAGCTTGATCTTGCAGCACCGGGGTTTCAACTTCAATGAACCCACGTTCGTCGAGAAACTTCTGAATGCCGCGAACGATGCGCGAGCGATCGCGAAAGACTTGCCGTACCTCGGGGTTGACGATGAGGTCGATGTAGCGCGAGCGGTAGCGCTGCTCGACGTCGGCGAGGCCGTGAAACTTGTCGGGCAGCGGCCGGATCGACTTGGTCAACACCCGCAGCCCGTCGGCGGCGATCGACAGCTCGCCCGTCTTCGTGCGCATCGGCGTGCCGGCGACCCCGACGATGTCGCCGAGGTCCATCATCTTGAGCACGCCGTAGGTGCCCTCGCCGACGCGATCGAGCTTTACGTAGACCTGAATGTCTTTCGCCGACGCGTCGCGCAGGGTGAAGAAGCTGGCCTTGCCCATCTGGCGCATGGTCATCACGCGGCCAGCCACCGTGTGCACGGTGCTGATCTTCTCGAGCGTCGGGGCATCGACGTCGCCGTAACGGGCGTGCAGCTCGGCCGCTGTGACCTCGGGGCGAAAGTCGTTGGCGTAAGGGTCGAACCCGGCCGCGCGAATTTTCTCGGCCTTGTCGAGCCGCACCTGAATCAACTGGTGCGTGTCTTCGACAGCCGGAGTTTCTGGCGTCGTTGCGGGCGTCGTTGCGGCGGGTGCAGCGGGGGTCTTGTTGTCGGTGGCCACGTCGTCGTCTCCGTCGAGGATGGCTCCTCGTGCAGGCGCGCACGGTCGCCACGACGACGTCGCCCTGTCAACGCGGTGTCAGACGACCGCTAACCCGGCGCCGGCGTCGACTCCGCCGGCCGCGGCGTCGTCGCTGGCGGCGGCGGCAGCGGCGGCAGCGTCTTCGTCGTTGGAGCCCGGCAGACGCCTTTGTGCACATCCTTCGGACCACCCCCGACGGGCAAGAACGCCGAGGTCCACCCGCCGTTGTCGAGGAGAAGCTCGAGCACGCCGTACTCTTCGGTGTTCTTCACCAGCGAATGATCGTGCGTAAACACAATCGGGTAGTGGGACGCGCCGCCAGTGCCCGCGACGATGGAGGCGATGCCGCGGCCGTCGACTTCGGCGCCGTCTTTGGTCAGTGCTTCGAAGCGTTCGTAGACGTGGTCATGGCCGGCGAGCACGAGGTCGACGCCTGCGTCGTCGAGAGCGCCCCACAGCTCGCGCATCTCGACGGCGTCACCGTGGGGCCCCGACGAAAATCGTGGATGGTGAAACATGGCAATGGTGCACGCCGTCGCCGCGTTCTTCTGCAGGTCTTTCTTCAACCACTTGTACTGTGGGCCGTCTTTCTTGCAGTCGACCTTGTCGCAGTTGCTGTCGAGCACCACCACGTGCCACTTTGCCGGCGTCCCGTCTGATCCGGCGCCTTCGACGTCGAGCGAGTGCCAGAGCGGCGAATCTGACGTGAACCGACCGGCAAAGATGCCGCGAAAGCCGCTGGCGTTCGCCTGCCGGTAATCATGGTTGCCGACCACGGGAATCGTTCTCGACTTGAACTTGCCCCAAGCCGGTTCATAGCACTTGAGAAACTCTTCAGCGCTGCCGTTCGGGTAGACGTTGTCGCCGAGGGTGAAGGCCCACATTTTTTCGCTGCGGGCCAGCTCGCGCTCGACCAGCGCGCCGGTCTTTTCGTCGTCGGTGACGCTGCAGCTGGCGATGTCGCCGGCGCCGACCAGCGCGAGTTGACCGGGTTTGAGATCCAATGAACCCGCTGCGGCAGCCAGCGAGAACGCCAAAGACAGCGCAATCATCGGGACCGCGCCGCCTTCTTCTTCTGCGCCGCCGTCGCCTTCTTCTTCGGCCGCGGCGTCGAATTCGCGATCGACTGCACCTGCGCCAGCACCTCGAGCTGATCGAGCACGCGCTCGCGCAGTCCAACGACCTTCTTCGACGTCGTCCACGGTTGCCCGGTCAAAACCTCGAGAGCGTCTTCCAGCGTCTCGACGGTGCTGATCTTGAAGGTGCCGGCCTTGCAGGCGTCGACGACCTCTTCGTCGAGCATCAGGTCACGGGCGTTGCTCGCCGGTATGACGACCTCGTGCTTGCCGTCGGGGTCACGGGCGCGGCAGACGCGAAAGAAGCCCTCGATCTTCTCGTTCACGCCGCCGACGGCCTGGGCGTTGCCGAGCTGATCGATCGAGCCGGTCATCGCCACGTCTTGCCGCAGCGCCACGTTGGCCAATGACGACAACAACGCGCACGTCTCGGCCAACGAGGCGCTGTCGCCGTCGATGTCGCTGTAGCTCTGCTCCATGCACAGGCTCGCTTGCACGCACAGCGGCGTCTCTTTGCCGAAGCGGTCGAGCAAGATGCCGCGCAAGATCTGCGTGCCCTTGGTGTGGATGGGCCCACCGAGCTCGGTCTCGCGCTCGATGTCGATGATCTCGCCACGTCCTGCGCCGGTCTTGCAGGTGATGCGCACCGGCATGCCAAAGGCGTAGCTGCCGAGGTCGATGACGGTGAGGCCGTTGACCTGGCCGACGACGGCGCCGGCGGTCTGGATGCGGATGCGCTGGGCCGAGATGTCTTCGCGCATGCGCAGCTCGATGAAGCCCTCGCGGTCGGCCCGGGCCTGCAGCGCATGTTTCACATG
>JANNAY010001167.1:0-4707 GCA_031384945.1 Deltaproteobacteria bacterium | reverse complement strand
CGCCGACGTCGAGCGCATCCAGTGGCGGTCGGACGAGGGCACGCTCACCGTGCGCACGCCCGACAACCTCACCGTCGTCGACACCCTCAACGACGGGCAGCGCACGCCCTCGTTGGCGGCGTTTGGTCCCGGCGCCTACCTGCTGACGATGTCTGAGAACCAGACCATCGCTGACTTCGACGTCGCCGTGGTCAGCGGCAACGGCAACGCCATCGCCGGCGTCAAAGGCCGCCTCTACGCCGTGCAGTGGGACCTCGTCCTTGACGGACGCGAAGAAGCCAACGCCCTCGACAACGCGTTTCTCGCGCTCATCCCCGGCGGCGAGCCGGGCACCGACGCGCTCATCGAGGTCAATTTTCAGGGCGTGAACGGCAACAGCCACGAGATCGGCATGAACGGCACCGGCGTCGATGGACGCACCGACGGCCGCAGCGGTCCCGCGGGCTCGACGTTCGAGTCGGTGTTCCCGTTGTTCTTGAACCCGCCCGATCGCCGGTTGGGCGGCGTGCTGACGCCGACGGTGTCTGACTTCTCGTTCTCGACCGACGCCGATGGCGTGCAGTGCGCGGTCGCGCCCGAGGGGCAGGGCGGCACGTTCACCTTTACAACAAATGCCCAGGGTCGTTACCGCATCGTGTGCGACCTCGACGGCGACGGCATCGCCAGCGTCGTCGACACCGACGACCTCATCCTTGGTGGCGACACGATCATTGGCGAAAATGATGTCACCTGGGACGGCAACGATCTGCAGGGCGATGCTGTCCCTGCGGGCGAGATCACCTGCGAGGTGTTCGTCGCCACCGGCGAGCTGCACTTTCTCGGTCTCGACATCGAGACGGCCTTTCCGGGCATCCGCATGTACGACGTCGCCGATCAGGTCGGCAACGCCGAGCCCGCGCGCACGCCGCTGCCGATGTTCTGGGACGACTCGCTGCTCACCCGCGCCGACGTCAACATGCCCAACGGACAGCAGGGCAAGCTGACCAGCGGTCCCGACGGCACGCTGCCCAACGACCACGACGACGCCGCCGTGCCCAACACCAATGCGCGCTCGTGGGGCAACTTCAGCGCCGACGGCAAACGCGGCGGCAACGAGGTCACGGACACCTTCACCTTCGCCCGCGCCAGCGCCCGCCTCGCCCTCGACCTCGACGTCGTCGACGGCGACGCCGACAGCGACGGCGACGGCCTCAGCGACGTCGAAGAATTGTGCGACGTCGGCTCAGACCCCGACGACAGAGACACCGATGACGACGGCGTCATCGACGGCGACGAGGTCGACCCCGGCGTCGATGGCGACGGCGACGGCACCGTCAACGCCCTCGACGACGACGCCGACAACGACGGACTCAAAGACGGCACCGAAGCCGGCGTCACCGCCGACGACGCCGACGCTGACACCGACCAGGGCTCGGGCAGCTTCGTCCCCGACCTCGATCCGACGACGACGACGAACCCCAACGACGCCGACACCGACGACGGCGGCGTCACCGACGGCGCCGAAGACGCAAATCTCAACGGCCAGCTCGACCCCGGCGAGCGCGATCCCACCACCGGAAACGGCGCTGACGACGCGCCTTCTGACTCTGACAACGACGGCATCCCTGATGACGTCGAAGAAGACACCGGCACCGACCCCGCCGACGACGACAGCGACGACGACGGCATCCCCGACGGCGTCGAAGACGGCGACCACGACGGCGTCGTCGACGGCGACGAGACCGACCCCAGAGACCACGACTCTGACGACGACGGCATCGACGACGGCGTCGAAGACAGCGACGGCGACGGCGTCGTCGACCCCGGCGAGACCGACCCCGGCGAACCCGACTCCGACGGTGACGGCGTCCCCGACGGCGACGAAGACAGCAACGGCGACGGCGTCGTCGACCCCGGCGAGACCGACCCCAGAGACCCCGACACCGACGACGATGGCGTCTGCGATGGCGACCTCGTCACCATCCCTGGCGTCTGCGAAGGCATCGGCGACGACGACGGCGACGGCTTTCCCAACAACGTCGACGCTTGCCCCGCCGTGCCGTCGAGCGTGAACACCGACGGCGATGGCGATGGCAAAGGCGACGCCTGCGACGACTTCACCGACGCTGACGGCGATGGCTACAACGACAACACCTTCGTCGAAGGCGGCGGCATCACGTCGTGCGCGTCGACGACGGCGCCTTCGTTTGGGCCTTCGGTGACAGTGTTCGCGTGCCTCTTGTTGCTCGTGCACCGGCGCCGCAGACTGTCGGCCTGATGCTGCGCTTCTCCCTGTTTGCCTTCTCCGTCCTCGTCGTTGCCGCTTGCAGCGATCCTCCTGGCGCACGGAGCGAGGGCGAAGGCGACGAGGGCGACGAGGGCGAAGGTGACGCTGCCGAAGGTGAAGGCGACGTCGGCGAAGGTGAAGGCGACGTCGGCGAAGGCGAAGGCGACGTCGGCGAAGGCGAGGGCGAAGGTGAAGGCGACGTCGGCAGCGGTGACGTCGTCGTCAACGAAGTGTCGTGCCACGGCAACTTCGTCGAGCTGAAGAACGTCGGCGCCGCCACCGTCGACCTCGGCGCCTTCTCGATCGGCAGCGACGCGAACGGACCGGGCTTCGACCTCACCGGCGCTCTCGTGCCCGGCGCCCGCGTGGCCGTCGACGTCGGCGTCGCCTGCGACGAAGGCGACGTCGTCTTGCGCAGCGGCGGCGTCGCGGTCGACGTCGCCCGTTCACCGCTGCTGCCGCGCGACGCGACCCTTTCGCGCGTTCCCGACGGCAGTGGCGACTTTGTGGTGAGCGCTCCCACTCCCAACGACACGAACGCCGCCTATGTCGACGAGGCCGCTGCCCGGCTCTTCCTGACGCTCGACCAGCCGGTGCCCCCGTCGCTGCCCGAGGTGCGCATCGCCATCTCGGCCGAAGCCGAAGCGTCGCTGCGCGCCACGCCCGACGAATACGTCGTCGCCGAAGTCGCCTTCGAAGACGGCGTCGGCAGCGTCGTCGTGCAAAACGCCGGCGTGCGCCTCAAAGGGCAGAGCGTCGCGCGCACCCTCGACCAAAAGGCGGCGTTTCGTTTGGACTTCGATCGCTTCAGCGACGTCGATCAGCATTTGTTTGGGCTCGAGAAGCTGGTGCTCAACAACCTCGTGCAAGACAACTCGGCCACGCGCGAGCGGCTCTACTACGGGCTGTCGGCGAGAAGCGGCAACAGCGCGAGCCGCGCCGGCTACGTCAAGGTCTTCGTCAACGACGTCTTTTTCGGCGTCTACGTGGCCCTCGAGAGCGCCGACGACGACGCGTTGCTCGGGCGCTCGTTCTCGTCGACACAGCTGCTCTACGAGGGCGAGTACGGACAAGATCTGTTCATCGGCAACGAGCAACAGTTCGACATCGACTTCGGCGTCGACGACGCTGCGCGCACCGTGCTCGCGGCCATCACGCGGGGCATCGACGGCGCGCCCGGCGCGAGCTTCATGCAAGCCACCGGTGACGTCGTCGATTGGCCGCGCTTGCTGCCGCAGCTGGCAGTCGACTTCTTCTGCAACCACTGGGACAGCTACGGCCCGACGAAGAACAACTTCACGTTGCACATCGACGACGACGGCAAGCTCGCGCTCATCACCGGCGGCGCTGACCAGGCGTTTGCCGACGATCCTGTCTATGAGGTGCAAGACGGCACCGGGCGCCTCGTGACGCGCTGCCTCGAAGACGCCGCCTGCAGCGCCGCCCTCGACGACGCCTTCAACGACGTCGCCGCCGACGCCGGCGTCTGGTTGGCCGCTGGCGGCGGCGACCGGCTGACCGCCGATGCGCTCACCCTGCAGACCCTCTTCGCCGACGACACCCGCAAAGAGTGGAGCGCGTCGCAGCTGCCCGGCCTCGTCGACGGGCTGGTCAGCTTCGTTTCTGCCCAGTCGGCGACGACGCGCTAAGTTCATCGACGGTGAGCGGCGAAAAGACCGTCATGTTTGCGATGCCCGGACAGCGGGCGGTGCTGCAGTGCACCGCCGGACGCTTCATGGGTCGCACCTTCGAGCTCTCCGCCGGCACCTTCACCATCGGCCGCAGCCCCGAGTGTTCGCTGTGCCTCGTCGACGACACGGGTGCATCGCGGCTGCACACCAAGATTTGGCTCGAGGGCGACGTGTGGACGGTCGCCGACAACGACTCGCGCAACGGCACGCTGCTCAACGGACGCGCCACCAAGCAGGCGCAGCTGCAAGACGGCGATGTCGTCCGCGTCAGCGGCTGCGAGCTGCGCTTTGTGCTGTCTGACGACGCTGCGGCCGAGTCTGCCGAGCAGTCCCGGCAGCCGCTCTCGCGCACCGGCATGCACCGCGCGACGGCGATGCCGACGATGTCGATGCCGGCGATGCGCGGTCCGACTGCGGGGCAGGGCGCAGCCGAGGCGCAGCCGCTGCCCAGCGATCCCGGTGACGAGACGCGGTCGAACACGCAGCGGCCGCCGTCGTCGTCGATCCGGCCGCGGCCGAGCCCTGGCATGAAGAGCACCGCGCCGCCGCCGCCGTTGGCGTTGTCGCAGCCGACGCCGTTGACGGCGACGTTGCCGCGGTTGGATCCGGGCGCGCCGAAGCAGCAGACGTCCCCGGCGGTCATCATCGGCGCCATGGTCGGCGGCGTCGTCTGCGCCGGCATCGTCGTCGTCGGCGTCGCCATCGCGGTGAAAAAATCCGGACCGTCCAAGCCCGTCTCCGTCATCGTCG
>JANNAY010001162.1:0-3318 GCA_031384945.1 Deltaproteobacteria bacterium | reverse complement strand
ACGTGCTGCGCTACTGCCACGGCATCATCGTGCACCTGCTGACGACGTGGTTGACGTCGTCACCGCAGCGCTTCGACGACGTCGCCGCGCAGCTGCCGCCGTCGGCGCGCGGCGTGGCGCGCTCGGCCCGCATCATCGGCGGTGGACGCCGCTACCTCGACGCCATCGCCGCACAACGGCTGACACCGGTCGTGCACAGCGTCGCCGCCCACGTGCTGCAGCAGCAGGTCGACGGCGTCGACCTCGACGTCGACGGCGCCTTCGTCGACGACGCCATCGCCGTCGTCGCCGCCTGCGCCGCCGCCGTCGACGGCTTCAACGACTACGACGCCGTCAGCGAAGACGACGTCTTGTGGGACTTCTTCTTCGGCCGCGTCAAAGGCGCCGGCGACGGCAGCTTCGTCGGCGAAGTGCGCGCGCAGCGTGCCGCGCAAAACATCGACAAGACCTCGGCCGACGTCGACGCGACGCTCGTACTGTCAGAGAAGCCCACGAAGAAGCAGCGGGCGGCGCTCTTGCCCACCGTCATCGACGACGAAGAAGGATCACGGCTCGGCCGCTACACCCTGCTGCGCCGCATCGGCAGCGGCGGCATGGCCGAGGTCTGGCTCGCGCGCCAAGACGGGCCCCGCGGGTTTCAGAAAGAGGTCGTCGTCAAACGCATCCTCAGAGACCACGCAGGCGACCCGTACTTCATCGGGCTCTTTCAAAAAGAAGCGAGCGTCATCGCCGGGCTGCAGCACCCGAACCTCATCCACGTCTACGACCTCGGCGTCGAAGGCGACCGCTGGTTCATGGCGATGGAGCGTCTGCGTGGCAAATCACTGCTCGACCTCGCCCGCGCGCTCTCGCCCTTTCCCGTCGACGTCGCCGCCCGCGTCGCCGCCGACGCCGCCCGCGGCCTCGCCTATGCCCACGCCCGCCCCGTCGTGCACAGAGACATCTCGCCCGACAACCTGTTCGTCACCGACAGCGGCCTCACCAAGGTCATCGACTTCGGCGTCGCCAAGTCCGGCGGCGACGTCACCAGCAACACGGCGCTCAAGGGCAAGGTGCCGTACATGGCGCCCGAGGTCTTTCGCGGCGAGTCCTTTGACGGCGCCGTCGACGTCTTCGCCCTCGGCGTCACGCTGCACCTCGTGCTGACCGGCAAGCGTCCGTTCACCGGCACGCTGCCCGAGGTCATGCGCGCGATCGTGTCGATGACCGAGCCGCCGCGGGCGTCGTCGGTGCGCCCCGACCTGCCGGCCGACCTCGACGATTTGATCGTCGCGATGCTGTCGCCAAAGCCGGCAGATCGGCCGACGGCGCTGGCGGTCGACGCGGCGCTAACGACCTGGGCGGCGCCGATGCCGAATTTGACGTCGCTGGTCGCAGATGCCCAACCCGGGTTGTAGGTCAACCAAGCAGATGCCCAACTCAGGTTGTGGGTCCCGCTGTGATGATGCCCAACCCGGGTTGTGAATCCCGCGGTCAGGTCGCTTTGAGCAAGCCAGCGTCTTCGACGACCTTCTTCAAGTCAGCGGGCGTGAGCAGCGAGCCCGGCTGCGAGGGCAAGAGCACGACGTCACGGCCGAACCACGCCGCAGGCTGCTGACCGGCCGGCGTGCGCGCTTTCTCAAGATCGTTGAGCTGCTGCGCGATCGAGAGCAGACCCTTGCCCGACGACAACGTGCGGCCGTCAGGGATGGCGATGATGGTGGTCGAGCGTCCATCGGCGTTGGGCGCCGTCGTCGTCATCTGCAGCGTGTGCTTGCCGAAGAGCGGCGGCACGGCCCACTTGGCGAACGTACCGAGCTCGGGCGGCAGCTTGCTGACGTCGAAGACCGGCAGGTCGTAGCCGCCGCTCTTGTTCTTCACCGACGCAGAGGCGACGAGCGCGTGCTCTTCGACGGTGGTGAGCGCCATACCGACCTGAAAAAAGAAGTCGTGGGCGCGTTTCTCGACGAGGGCCGGGTTCTTCAGCAGCGCGTTGATGGCGCTGCCGACGTCGTTGGCGATGGCTTCGGCTTTGTCGGGGGGCGCGCGGTCGCTGCCGGTCACGCCGGCTTTGGCGAGGGCTTCGTCGTAGGCGAGAAACAGCGCGCTCTGCAGCTTGAGCGGCTGCGACAGCTGCGACACGTCGTCGACGCCGTTCAAGTAGTTGCCGCCGAAGACGCCGAAGTCTTCGTGCACGGTGGCTTCGCGGATGGTGGCGCGCAGGTCGCCGTCGAGCAGCACGCGGCCCTGGTTCTTCGACATCCACGCCGGCCACGACAGGCCGTCGCCGACGTTGTCGCTGCTCAGGCTCGTGAGGTTGAGCGCGAGCAAGCCCGCGGCCGCCTGCTCTTTCTGCGTCGTCGTCGCGCTGATGCCGTGCTCTTTCGCCGCTTTCTCGACGACGACGTGGGCGGCGGTGAACTTCGGCGAGGCTCTCGCGGCGCCAACGTCGGCGCCGAGGGCCGCTTCGAATTTGTCGAGCAGCTGCGTCGTCGAATTCACCCCACGACCCTTGCCCGTGCCGTGCACCGGACCATGGTGATCGAGGGTCGCCGCCGCCCAGCTCTTGTCGGCGGTCTTCTCGACGTCACCGAGGTTGGTGTCGAGAATCAGCAGGCCCTTTGGTGCCGGCGCGCCCGACTTCGCGAGGTCGGTCAGCACGTTCATCGGCGTGAACGACGCAACGCCGAGCGACGGCAGCGTCGGACGCAGCAAGCCGACTGTGCCGCCAACGCCGCGTCCACCCTGCGTCGCCGCGAACGTCGACGAACCGGGCGCCTGCGCCCACGGCGCGCCGCCCTTGTCGAACAGGTTCGGAAACAGCGACTTCGCCTGCGCGTCGAACGCGGCGACGGTGCCGAGCTTGACGGCGTCGTTGCGCAGCGACGTCAGCTCGGCCTTCGTCGACTCCACCGACGTCGGTGTCGTCGCCTCTGACGTCGTGGACGTCTTCGCCAACGTCTGCAGACGCTGTTGGAGGAGCTGGCTCGGGGCGAGGGTGACGGCCATGGACACACCTACCTACGTCAGGCGCCCTTTGGCGGTTCACCGTCGAAGCGGGCCTCGACGGTGGCTTTGGGAGCCGGCGGATCCTTCGGCGTGACGGCGTCGACAGTCTCGCCGCCGCTGACGCCTTTGACGCGACGCGGCTTCTGCGACTCGGCCAGCGACGGCACCGTCGACGCATGCGTCGGCGCCGTCGTCTGGGCCACCGCGCGCGGCGTGAACGTCCACGCCGCCGCCTTCGGCGCGAAGCCGTCGAGCAATTCAGCGGCGCGGCCGGCGACGACGCTGTCGGCGTCTTTGGTGGCGCCGACGAGGGCGTCTTTGGCTTCGTTG
>JANNAY010000617.1:0-3332 GCA_031384945.1 Deltaproteobacteria bacterium | reverse complement strand
GCTCGCGCAGCGCCGGCACCCGCGCCCGCACAACGGCGAGGCGAAAGAAGAGGTCTTCGCGAAAGGCGCCAGACTTCACACGCGCAGCGAGGTCACGGTGGGTCGCGGCGACGATGCGCACATCGACAGATCGGGGCGTCTGCTCGCCCAGCCGCCGCACCTGCCGCGTCTCGAGCACGCGCAAGAGCGCGGGCTGCAGATCGATGGGCAGCTCGCCGATCTCGTCGAGAAAGATCGTGCCGCCAGCGGCCGCCTCGAACAGCCCCTGCCGATCGGCGATGGCGCCCGTGAACGCGCCGCGGCGGTGGCCGAACAGCTCAGAGCCCAACAGGTCGCGCGAGATGGCGCCACAGTCGACGACGAGAAACGGCTGCTTCTTGCGCTTGCCTTCGGCGTGCAAGGCGCGGGCGAGCACCTCTTTGCCGCTGCCGGTCTCGCCCTCGAGCAGCACGGTGACGTCGCTGCGGGCAGCGCGCCGCAACAGCGCGTGCAGCGCGCGCATCTTTTGCGACACCGCCGACAGCGACCCGAAGCGTCCGCTGGTCTCTTCGAGAGAGACAGGTGTGTCTTCGGCGAAGACACCCACAGTGGTGTTGCCAACCTTGAAGCGCGCGCCAGCCGGCAAACGCGCGTCGTGCAGGCGGACGTCGTCGACGAAGACGCCGTTCTTGCTGCCGTTGTCTTTGACGCGCACGCCGTCGTCGGTGCGCTGCACCTCGCAGTGCAGCCGCGAGACCCGCTTGTCAGCGACGACGAGGTCGGCGCCCTTGCCGATGCCGATGAACACGCTGCCGCGCAGGGGCAGGCTCTTGCCTTTGTCGGGTCCGTCGACGACCCGCAGGCGCAGCTGGCGCAGCAGGGCCCGTCCGGAGAGCAGGTCGGTGACGAGGGTGGCGTCGGCCGCGTCGCCGCTGCCGTCGTGGGTGGTCATGGATCCTCCAGTGGGGCGAGCAAGAGGGCGGCGCCGATGCCGCCGGCGATCAGGCCGGCGGTGGCGCCGAGGCCCGCGACGACCAGCTCGGCGTTGGCGAGGTCGATCAGGCCCTGGGCGGTCACCTGCGGTGTGGCGGGGTTGCCGGCGCTCTGGGCGTCGAACGCGGCTTTGACGGCGACCGCCGCGCTCAGCGCCACCACCGATCCCCCGCCTGCGATCAGCACGAGGGGCAGCGGCGAAAACGTCGTCGGCGTCGGCGTCGGCGTCGTCGTCGGCGTCGGAGATGTTGTCGCGGGCTGCTTCTTCTTCGGCGCCGTGGGTGTCTCCGCCAGAGAGACACGCAGGGGCGGGAGGCCGGCGAGCGCGTCGTCGAAGAGCGCCCGCACCTTGGGCGACACCGCGACCGGCAGCTGCGCCGCGCGATCGAGGGCGAGGGCGGCCTCAAAGGCGACGCGCGCGTCATCGGCGGCGCCGGCCTGTCCCGCCGCCACGCCTGCCCAGAGCAGCGCGAGGGTGCGCTGCTGATCGGTCTGCGCCTGCGCGGCGGCGGACTGGAATCCCCGGGCGGCGCGGCCGAGCTCGATGTCGTCGTAGTCGCTGCGGGCGCGGGCAAAGACGTCGTCGAAATCGCCCGCGCCCGCCGCGACGGCGACCAGCACGGTGAGGACGAGCGCGGCGACCATCGGGCGTCGAGGCTACGGCATCTTGACCTTGAGGGTCGTGGTCTTGCCGCTCTTCACGACAGCGTCGCGCACGACCTCGCCGTTCTCGCCGCGCAGCTTCACCTTGTGCGTGCCCGCCTCGAGCCGCAGCCCATCGATCGGCGTATCGCCCTTGTCGTCGCCGTCGACGGTGACGCGCGCGTACGGCACCGCGAGGATCGTCAGCGTTCCTGGCGGGCCTCGCTTCGCTGGCTCGCGCGCGGCCGTGGGCGTCGGGGTCGGGGTTGGCGGCGTGGGCTCGACGACGACGGCCGCGGCCTGAAGGCCCCCCTGGCCCCCCGAAACCGGGGGGAAATCGCCGCCGCGGGGCATCGTCGCAAGCGGCGCAGCGGCAACGGCGGGCCGGGCAGCGGCAGGCGGGGTGGGTGTCTCCGTCGAAGCGACACCGACGACGCCGGCGATGGCCACGACGATGCCGGCGCCGACGACGGCGCCAACGAGGGCCGCGACGCGGGTGGGCGGCGCGCGCGATGAAGAGGTCGCCGACGACGACGACGACGGAGGCGGCCGCGGCGGCAGCGTCGTCAGCGTCGCCGACGACTTGCGCCCCACCCGCGTCTTGGGCTGCCGCGCGACGACGACGCGGGAGAGGGTCTGGCTCTGCTCGTCGAGCTCGACGACATCATCATCGACGAGCGACTCGACCATCGACCACCAGCCCTGCGGACCCGGCGCCGACGGATCTGACGACGCGGACGAAGACGAAGAAGCCGGCGCCGACGACGCCGTGGTCGACGCAGGGGCCGGGCGGGTCGACGACGGGCGCGGGGCCTTGAACAAAGAGCGGGCGATGTGGGTGGTGTCGTCGCCGTCGTCGCCGTCGTCGGCGAGCAGCCGGGCGAGGGCGAAGGACTTCAGCTGGACGGCGGCGCCGAGGGCGTCGGCGACCGCGGCGCCGTCGGCGAAGCGGTCGTCGGGGCGCTTCTCGAGCAGCCTGAGCACGATGGCGTCGACCGACGCAGGCAACCCCGGCACCGACGACGACGGCGGCAACGGCTCATCGTGCAGGATCGAATTCATGACGGCGACGTCGGTGGCGCCGCGAAAGGGCCGTTGTCCGACGAGCAGCTGGTAGAGGGTGACGCCGAGGGCCCAGAGGTCGGCGCGTCCGTCGAGGGGCTGCTGGTGTATCTGCTCAGGAGACAGGTACGGGAACTTGCCCTTGAGCGAGCCCACCGTCGTCAACGTGGCGCTGTGGTTGCCCTTGACGATGCCGAAGTCGAGCAGCTTGACGACGCCCAACGAGGTGACCGCGAGGTTGTCGGGGCTGACGTCGCGGTGCACGAGGCCGAGGGCGCGGCCGTCGTCGTCGACGCTGCTGTGCACCACGTGCAGCGCGCGGGCGGCGCCGGCAGCAGCAGCGCAGGCGGCGTCGACGGGCAGACGCCGCTGCGGGCGTGATTTCACGAGCGTCGACAAGCTGGGCCCATCGACGTGCTCGAGCAGCAGCCAGCGCTCGTCGTCGAATTCAACGAAGTCGACGACGCCGACGATGTTCTCGTGGTGCAGGCGCGCCAGGGTGACGGCCTCGCGCTCGAACATCAGCGGATACAAGGGCCGCGCGGCGAGGTCGGGCCGCATGCGCTTGGCGACGACGCGGCGCTTGAAGCCGCCCGCGCCGAGCAGGTCGGCGAGAAAGACCTCGGCCATGCCGCCGCGTCCGATGCGCGAGAGCA
>JANNAY010001115.1:0-2268 GCA_031384945.1 Deltaproteobacteria bacterium | reverse complement strand
CACAAAGGCGACGTGGCCGACGACGACCTGCCCGGCGTCTGCCTGCAGATCGACGTCGACGACGCCTACGCCGGCCAGACCGTCGAGCTCGCCATCACCGCCGAGGACAAAGACGCCGTCAGCCTCTTCAACGGCGGGGCCATCCGCGCCTTTTTGTCCGTCGACCAAAAGGGATCGCACCACTGCTTCACGCTGTGGCGCCAGCTCGATCGGCTCGGGTTGTCGACGACGACGCCGCTGACGCTGCGCTGGGTGCGCACCGAGGGCGTGCAGTGGCCCTGCGATCCCATGAAGACCCGGTGCATTACGTTCACCGGTCCTTTGGCCAGATTGCCTGTCAAGTAGATGAGCCGGTTTGGGCGGGTCGTCGCGGCGCTGGGGCCGAAGAACGCGCTGCGGATGATGCAGCTCTACCCGCCCTACGTCGGCGCTGGCGTCCGCGTCGACGACATCGCCGACGATCTCTCGGCGATCACGGTATCGATGCGGCTGCGCCCCTGGAACACCAATGCCGTCGGGTCACACTTCGGCGGCTCTTTGTACTCGCTTTGTGATCCATGGTTCATGCTGTTGTTGATGGCCCGCCTCGGCGACGGCTTCATTGTGTGGGACAAGTCGGCGCGCATCGAGTTTTTGAAGCCCGGCCGGGGCAAGGTCAGCGCCCGCTTCGACGTCTCTGGCGACGTCGAAGACGCGATTCGAACCGCCGTCGCGCGCGATGGCAAAACCAACCCGGTGCTCACCGCCCTCGTGAAGGACGAGGCCGCCGTCGTCGTCTGCCGCGTCGAGAAGACCCTCTCGATCCGGAGAAAGCGATGAACGCGCATCCCTTGCACCAAAGGCCCATCGTCGTCCTCGATGTCGCTTACGACGACGAAAACGCCTGCGCCAAAGCCGCCGCCGTCTGCGCCGCATCCTTCGTCGACGCAGGCGGCGCCGAGGTCGTCGTCGACGTCAAAGGCGTCGCCGCCTACGAACCCGGCGCGTTCTATCGCCGCGAGCTGCCCTGCCTCGAGGCCGTGTTGGCCCAGCTGAGCCTTGGGCCCGACCACGTCCTCGTCGTCGACGGCTACGTCGTGCTCGACGACGCGGGTCGCAAGGGCCTGGGCATGCACCTGCACGACGCCACCGGCCGCGCCGTCGTCGGCGTCGCCAAGACCAGCTTCAAGGGATCTGACTTCGCGCGGGCCGTCGTCCGCGGCACGGCGAAGAAGCCGCTCTACGTCACTGCTGTCGGCGTCGACGTCGACGAAGCCGCTGCTGCCGTCGCCGCGATGCACGGCAAAGACCGCCTGCCGACGCTGGTGGTCTGCGCCGATCACCTCGCGCGTGGGCTTGCGCCGGTGCGCGTCGCGGTCTAACGAGCCGGTGTTCTCGACGAGATGTCGAGCAAGGAGCACACATCATGGGCAAAGGCGACCTTCGTTCTCGTCGTGGCAAGATCTACCGGGGCACCAACGGCAAGACGCGCCCGCAAAACGGCAAGAAGCGCGACCACGTCACCGAGGCCAAGTCCACCAAGTGACTTGACGTTCGTTCGTCAGCCACGATGAACGCGCTCCTGCGAGGGGGCGCGTTTTCATTTGTGAAGTCAACCACTTGCGCGAAGTGGGACGGTCCGCCGCCCCGCTCGACGACAGAAACCCGGACCGTCCCACTTCGACAAAACCGTGGTTCTGCTTCCGCGCCGCGGACCTCGACCTGGCAATCGCGCTAAGTCCGACCCATGACGCTCTCCATCGCCACCCGCGTCCGCAGCGTCGTCGTTCACGGCAACGGCGCCCTCGTCACCCGCACCGGACGCGTCGAGGCCGGCGTCGAAGAGATCCTCGTCGAGGGGCTGCCGCTGCTCTTCGCAGCCGACACGCTGCGCGTGCGCCCCCACGGCGACAGCTGCGTCGTTGGCGTCGTCGACGAGGTCTGCCGCGTCGGCGTCGTCCCGGCGCCTGCGCCCGTCGGCGAAGAGGCGCTGCTCGAGGTGCGCATCCGCATCTCGGCGCTCGAGATGCAGAAGCGCACGCTGAAGACGCTGCTCGACCACGCCGACGTGCGCGTCGAGCTGCCGCCGAAAGACGTCGAAGGACTGCCCGATCTCGCCGCGCTCTTGCGGCTGCACGCGGGCGCCGATCGACGTCGTCGCGGGCTGCTCGCCGAGATCCGCGGCGTCGAGGATCAGCAGCGCCTGCTGCGCAAAGAAGAGAAGAAGCTGCAGAACGCCGTGC
Organism: Deltaproteobacteria bacterium; assembly: GCA_031384945.1. Classification (GTDB taxonomy): domain Bacteria; phylum Myxococcota; class UBA727; order UBA727; family VGSZ01; genus VGSZ01. Next base: position 46 of record JANNAY010001115.1, on the reverse strand, counting down.
GTCCCGACGAGCGACCGCCACGTGTGCTGCGCGGCTTGCGCGTCGG
>JANNAY010001102.1:0-2118 GCA_031384945.1 Deltaproteobacteria bacterium | reverse complement strand
AATACTTCAAGCTCGCCTCTGACGCCTACAAAGACTACCTGGGTCGCTATCCTCACGACAAGAACGCCTACGAACTCGGCTACTACCTCGCCGAGTCCTACTACTACTCTTTGCGCTTCGATGAAGCGGTCAAACAATACGAGGCGACCCGCGACTCGACGGCCGGCACGAAGTACCGCGCCGAGTCCGGCCTCAACGCCGTCTACTCCTACGAGCGCATCCTCGACGACGCGATGGGCAAAGGCGCACTCGAGAAGCGAGAGATCGCCGCCGGCGCCCGTGACCCCAACAAGAAGGTCGAGAGCATCCCGGCGTTGCGGCAGCAGTACATCGCCGCCATCGACAAGTTCTTGAACGGCGGCGAGCAGCACGAGATGGCGCCGGCGTTTGGCTACCGCGCTGGCGAGATCTTCTACGCCTACGGCCAATACGACGAGGGCGTGAAGCGCTTCCGCACCGTCGTCGAGAAGTACCCCGACTCTGAGGCCGCGCGCTTCGCCGCCAACCTGATCCTCGACGACCTGTTGGCCCGCAAAGATTGGAAGGCGGCTGCAGAGACCGCCGCCGCCTTCAAAGAGCGCAAGGTTGGTGGCGCCGACGACGGCGGCGAGTTCGCCAAGATCCAGAGCGGCGCGCGTTTCAACATCGCTAAAGACACGCTCGAGAATGGCGCAAAGATGATGGATGAAGGCCGCATCCAGGACGGCATCGCCATGCTCGAGTCTGGCGCTGAGCAGTACCTCAAGCTGCTGGATGAAGACCCGAAGCGTGAGTTCGCCGATGTGATGATGTACAACGCGGCGCTCTCGTTCGAAAAAGCGCGCCGCCCCATTCGCGCCGCCGGCCTCTACGAGCGCCTGTACCAAGAGTATCCGACGTCAGAGAACGCACCTGAAGCGATGTTTCGCGTGGCCAACAAGAGCGAACAGGCATTCAACTTCGACAAGGCCGTGACGACGTACCTGGCGATGGTGAAGAAGTATCCGACGGCGGCGCGCCGGGCCGACGCCCAAATCAATGCCGCCCTCGCCCTTGAAGGACAGCAGCAGTACGAGAAGGCGGCCCAGGAATTCGAGCGCTACGCCACGCTCTTCCCCGACAAGCCCGACGCCGCCGACGTCTTCTTCCGCGCGTCGATCGTGCACAAGAAGAAGAACAACGCTGACGCCGAAGCCGCCGTCTTGAGGCGCTTCATCAGCCGCTACTCGTCCGTCGGCGCGCAAGTGCCGAAGGTCATCGAGGCCCAGACGCGCCTCGGCGACATCTACGCCGACGCCGCGAAGAAAGATCCGAAGGCGAAGAAGGCCAGCATCGAGGCCTACAAAGCCGCCGTCGCCGCGTGGAGCCGCGCCTCGGGCAACCAGCAGGCGTCGTATTTCGCCGCCAAGTCCGCCTTCGCCCTCGCCGAAGACGACTACTCCGCCTACGCAAAGATCGCCGTCACCGCCAAGAAGGGCGAAGCGCAGGTCAAAGAGCTGACGGCGAAGTCAGCGCGCTTGCAGTCGGTTGAGGCCATCTACAAAGAGGTCATCACCAAGTATAAAATGGGTGAATGGTCGCTGGCCGCCCTCTATCGCATTGGCTCTCTCTACGACAACATGCAGCAGACGGTGTTGAAGAGTCCCTGCCCCGATGACGTGAAGCGCCAGTACGGCCAAGAGAGCTGCGACATCTACGCCAACGCCGTCGAAGACAGGGCTTTCGCCGTCGAAGAAAAGGCCGTCGCCAACTACAAGGTCGCCTACGACAAGGCGAAAGAGTTCAAGCTCACCAACACGTGGACCAAGAAAACGTTGGAAGCCCTGAATCTCCTTCGCCCTCAGGAATACCCGATCGACAAAGATCCCCTGGCCAAACCCAACGAAGAACCCGTCGACGACGGCCTCGGCCTCACCCTGCCCGATGGCGGCGCGCCTGAGCTCAAGGCCCTCGGCGCGGGCCCGGCCGAAGCCGCGCAAGGAGGTGCCAAGTGAACAAGGTCCTCCTCGTTTCGCTGTTCTCCGCTGCGCTGACGTCGTGCGCGTCGACGCCCGAGAAGAAGCCTGAGCCGACGTCGGAGACGCCGCCGGAAGAACAGGCGCCGCTGCCGCCCGCGCCGTCGTCGACACCGACACCGAC
>JANNAY010001005.1:0-3108 GCA_031384945.1 Deltaproteobacteria bacterium | reverse complement strand
TTGGCGCGCGTGGCGCAGCGCTTCGGCGTAGGGCAGCTGCGGGCGAAAGGTCACCATCGTGTACGACGGCGTCACGCGCTCGGGGCAGGCACGGGCGAGGGCGGCCTCGACCTTCTTGCGCAACAAAAAGGCGGGCTGCCCGACCTTCTCGCGCATCTCGACGAAGTTCTCGAGGGCGAGGGTGGCGATGGCGTCGGCGTTCTCTTTGCGCGCTTGTTCGAACAGCGGCAGCGCGCGCGACCAATCACCGCCTTGCTCTTCGAGCAGCTCGACGAGCACGCGGCAGTCTTCGAAGCCGGCGTTCAGGCCCTGGCCGAAGAAAGGGACGATGGCGTGGGCGGCGTCGCCGATGACGACGGCTTTGCCGCGGTGCCATGGGTAGCACTTCACAGTGACCAATGAAGACACCGGGTTCTTGGCCCATTGATCATCGAAGTCGGGCATCAGGGCGAGGGCGTCGGGGAAGACCTCTTGGAAGAAGGCGCGCACCTTCGCCGGCGTGTCGAGGGCGGCGAACGACGCCTCAGGATCGTCGAGCGAGAAGAACAGCGTGCAGGTGAACGAGCCGTCTTGGTTGGGCAGGGCGATGAGCATGTAGGCGGCGCGCGGCCAGATGTGCAGCGCGTTCTTCTCGAGCAAAAAGGATCCACCAGGTCCTGCGGGGATGGCGAGTTCTTTGTATCCATGCGGCAGGTACGACTGCGAGTACTCGAAGCGGTCGGTCTTCTGCAGTGCTGCGCGCACGGCGCTGAAGCTGCCGTCGGCGCCGACGATGACGTCGCCTGCGACGACGGTGCCGTTGCTGAATTTCACGATGCCGGCGTTGTGGTCGATGTCGGCGCAGGCGTGGTCGAAGTGGACGGCGACGCCCGCTGCGTCGAGCAGGTCGAGCAGCTTGATGTTGAGTCCGCCGCGCGAGACCGAGCGGATGAACTCGCCGTTCAATCCGTAGGGCATGAACGGGGTGCTGCCGTCTTTGTTGTGCATCTGGCGGCCCGGCATGGGCACGGCGACCTTGTCGACGTCGTCGGCGACGCCGGCTTTGGCCAGCGCCAACATGCCGCGGTCGCTGAGCGCGAGGTTGATCGAGCGTCCGCCGATGTACCCCTTGGCCCGCGGATCGCCGCGGCGCTCGTAGACGACGACGTCGTCGCCGCGGCGCTTCAACAACAGCGCGAGCAATGCGCCGACGGGGCCGGCGCCGATGACGACGATCTTGCTCACAGGCACTCCTTCAAAATGTCGACGAAGCGGACGACGTCGACGTAGCGGCAGTAGAGGGGCGCTGGCGCGGCGCGAATCACGTCGGGGCGGCGGAAGTCGACGCACACGCCGCGCTCGTGCAGCAGCGCTTGCAACTTCTCACCGTGGACGCCGGCTGCGCGCAACGACAGCTGCGCCCCGCGGTGCGCCGGGTCGCGGGGCGTCAGGATCGTGATTGGACTGGCCGCACCGGCTGCACTGGCTGCATCCGGATTCACCCTCTCCGCTTGGGGAGAGGGTCGAGCGAAGCGAGGGGTGAGGTCTTCTTCTGCGGCGCCAGCAACCTCGACGAGCAGGCGCTCGAGAAAGCCCGTCAGCGCCTGCGACTTGGCGTGCAGACGATCGCGGCCAGCGCGGGTGAAGACGTCGAGCGAGGCGTGCAGCGCTGCCAGCGACAAGATGGGGGCGTTCGAGATTTGCCAGCCGTCGGCGCCCGCCGAGAGGTCGAGGCCTTTGTGGGCGAAGCGGGTCTCGGGTTTGTTCGACCACCAGCCACAGAAGCGAGGGAGCTCGAAGCTCTGGTGGTGGCGCTCGTGGATGAAGCACATCGCCACAGCGCCCGGTCCACTGTTCAAATATTTGTACGTGCACCACGCCGCGAAGTCGGCGCCGTCGTCGTGAAGGTTCAAGGGAACGTTGCCGGCGGCGTGCGCGAGATCCCAGCCGACCATCATGTTGCGCGCCTTGGCGAACGCCGTGATGCGCTTCATCTCGAACAGCTGGCCCGTATAATAATTGATGCCCGACAGCAGCACGAGCGCGATCGAGTCTTTGTCTTTCTCGAGCGCGGCTTCAATGTCCTCGGTGCGCAGCAGCGTCTCGCCGGCGCGCGGGGCGACTTCGATGACGGCGTCGGCGACATCGTGGCCATGAAAGCGCGCCTGCGACTGCACGAGAAACTGGTCCGAGGGGAACGCGCCGGCCTCAATCACAATCTTGTAGCGCGTCGCTGTCGGTCGATAAAAACTGACCATCATCAGGTGCAAGTTGGCCGTCAGCGATCCCATCGCCACGACCTCTGACGGCAGCGCCCCCACCAGCGCGGCGGCCCGGTCGCGCACGAGCTCGTGGTAGCTGAACCAGGGCTCGGCAGGTCCGACGGCTTCTGGATGATGCGCCGAGCCCTTCTGCTTCGGCGACGAGAACGCGGCGCCCTCGGCGGCGAAGTGGCCCTCGACGCCGAGGCGGCCCCAGGCCTCGAGCTCGGCATTGACGGTCTCGCGCGTCTTCTTCGGCATCAACCCGAGCGAGTTGCCCGTCAGGTAAACGACGTCGTCACCGCTGGCGGACTTCGGAAAGACAAACTCGTCGCGGAACGCTTTCAAGACGTCGGCATCGTCGAGGGCACGGGCTTCATCGAGGGCGTTCATGCGGTTCCTTTGCGCAGGGGCGCGATGACGGGGCGAGACGGCGCAGCGTCGGCCTCGAAGGGCGCGACCTGCAGAAAGAGCGCGTAGACGCCTTCTGTTACGTCTGCGTCGACGGCGATCAATTCGGTGACGCTGCGGTTCTTGACGCTGACGTCGTCGGCGCCGGGGGCGATGTCGAAGAACGCGTGGTGCGCCGACAACAACCCGCCGTCGTCTTCACGATCCAAAGACGGAAGATCGACGAGCAGGTGATCGATGCCGCGCTCGCGCACCCACGCCGTCGCATCCGGCGTCAAATACGGCGGGTTCGTCGTCGAGTGCGTCTGCGTTCTTCTCTTTTTTCCGTCGTCGGTGGCGACGATCAGCGCGCGAACGTCGAGGCCTGTGGAGCTCACGCGCGCCCACGCATCTTCGAGCACACCTTTGTCGATGACGTGGTCGTCGTGGCGGTGGTTGCCAGCGACATCGTCGATCG
>JANNAY010000999.1:0-5420 GCA_031384945.1 Deltaproteobacteria bacterium | reverse complement strand
TCTGCGCCGGCCACTTCGCCGCAGGATCCGTCATCGACGTCACTGCCGTCGCCGACGCTGGCGCCAGCTTCATCGGCTTCACCGGCGACTGCGTCGGCGAGAGCCCGCTCAATTCATTGGTGCTCGACCGCGACCTCACCTGCGGCGCGATCTTTTTGGAAGACAACACGGGCTTTCCGCTGCGCGTCGACGTCGAAGGTGACGGCACCATCACTTCGAGCGTCGCCGGCATCGACTGCGGCGATGGACGCGCCGACTGCAGCGCCATCTACGCCGAAGGCACCGTCGTCGACCTGACGGCGACGGGCACCCGCGGCTCGACCTTTCAAGAGTGGGGACACGGCTGCGCTGGCGTCGTCGGCAACGCCGTGCGCATCACCATGAACGCGGCCTTCGCCTGCTCGGCGATCTTCTCGCGCACGTTCACCATCAACGTCGACGGCGACGGCGTCGTCACCACCGACGGCGGCGAAGCCTGCGGCGACACGTTCTTGAACCTGTGCACTATCGACGGCGTTCCGTTGTCGTTGACGGCGACGCCGGACGCCGGCCAGCGCTTCGTCGGGTGGAGCGGCGACTGCGAAGGCGCTGACGCCACCATCGTCCTCGACGGCGACGAAGCGAGCTGCACCGCGCTGTTCGCGCCGCCGCCGCCCGCGTTGACGGTCGTCGTCACAGGCGGCGGCCGCGTCACCGCCGACGCCGCCGACGCCATCGACTGCGACGACGGCGCCGACGGCGATGTCGGCGACTGCGTCAGCGAACCCGACGGCGTGCCCGGCGCCGTCGACCCCGGACCCGGCGTCTGGGTGTGTGACCTGGCCTCCTTCGACGGCGACGACGGCTGCGACTGCGGCTGCGGCGTGAAAGACCCGGACTGCTTCACCGCCAACCGCTTCGAGTGCGGCTTCCCCGACTTCGAACCTCTCGCCGGCAGCTGCGCGGCCGAGCTCACCGACCTGGCCAGCGATCAGAACCACTTGTGTGTGTTGCCCGACGTCATCCCCATCGCGGTGACGTTGGTCGCGGTCGCCGGCGACGGCTTCGTCTTCGCCGGGTGGAGCGGCGACTGCTCTGGCAACGACAACACCTTCGCCGTCAACACGACGACGTCGCAGACCTGCACCGCCACGTTCGCTCCTGACGGTGGAGGCGAGGGTGAGGGTGAGGGTGAGGGTGAGGGCGAGGGTGAGGGTGAGGGCGAAGGCGAAGGCGAGTAGGTCGTCGCAGAAGACCCCCAGCCCCGAATTTCGGGGAGGGGACGTCGGGCCGCGCTGTGCGCGCAGGCGCCTGTTCTTCGATGCGACGCAGGTCAGCTGCTCGCGCTCTCGACCAGCTTCTTGCGGTGGATCTTGGCCTCTTTGCCCGCGTCGCTGTGGGGATCGAGGGCGATGGTCTTCTCGAAGTGCGCGAGCGCTTCTTTCTTTTTGTTCTGCATCTTGCGCAGCACACCCATCTGCAGGTGCGCGACCGCATAGCGCTCGTCGATGTCGAGGGCCTTTGACAGATGCTTGTCGGCGTCGTCGATGTCGCCGGCGAGAAAGTGCTCGAGCCCTTTTTTGTAGTGCTCTTCGGCCTCGTTGATCAGCTCGACCTCGAAGAAGGCGCGGCCGACGACGTTGACGAGGGCGGCGCGCAAGAGGCCCGTCCAAAAGAAGGTGGCGGCTTCGACGGCGACGAGCGCGCCGACGGGGATGTCGGGCAAGACCGCTTTGCCAGCGCGCTTCACGCGCACTTTGTTGTAGCGGCCGCGGGTCACCCAGTACTCGACGTTGTTCTTCAGCTTGCCCATGGCCTCGGCCGCGGACTTGCCCGTGACGTCGAGCGAGAAGCGGGGGCGGTCGGCGTCGGCGGGGGGCGCTTCGGGATCGGCTTCAACCACATCGGGCTCGAGGGCAGCCGCGTCGAGCTTCTGCGCCGAGTTCTGCGCCGAGTTCTGCGCCGAGGTCGGCTTCTTCGTGGGATCCGGCTTCTGCTGCTGCTCGGTCATGGCGGCCTCTTCGTCGTCGTCGAAACGTGCTTTGTCCATCCTAGACGCGCCGCGCCGTGCGACAACTTTCCCATGCGCCCACCCATCTGTGCCGTCTGTCATGCGCGCTTCGGACCTGAGGACGGGGGCCTCGTCTCCTTCGCCCTCGACGACGACGCGCGGGCGTTTCATGCGCGCAAGAAGGCCGAGCCGGGCTTTGTGGGGCATCCCCCTGAGAAAGAGTGGTTCTGCGGCACGCATGTCGGCGCGGCCCGGCAGCTCTCGCACCTCACCCGGCCTGCGGCGCTGACGCAGCTGCGCGCGGGTGGCTCGACTTGATCATCTGACGTCGGGCGCGTCACCGTGTTGTCTCCTGCTCGCAGCGGGGCCGTTTCGTGGGGAAACGGGTCACGGGGGATTCACATGCTCACGACGGTCAAAGCCTCGCAGGCCGGCACGTTCGCTTTCGCCTTCGGCAAGGGGCAGCTCGGGCAGAACAATCACAACGTCACCGTCATCGACGACGGCGCCATCGCCCGCTTCTCCGTCGGCGGCCGCGCCTACGCCGACCTCGTCCTCGACGGCGACGCGGTCGTCGTCAGCATCGCCGTCGTCGCCGAAGACCGCGAGCGCGCGCGCGCGTCGGGCTACCGCGAAGACGCGCACCGGCGGGGTTGGATGCACATCCGCCTCGGCCGCGCGGCGCGTGATTGGCTCGACGGCGGCGTCAGCGCCCTCGCCGCCCACGCCGTCCTGGCTGGCGTCTGAGCGGCAGCTGAAGGCTCAGTCGACGCAGAGGGCGCCGACGAGATCGGCCAGGATTTTTTCGGTCGCTGACTTCGCGCAGTCGCCGTTGACGTCGTCGAGGCCGGCGCAGGTCGTGGGCCAGGCGACGAGGTCGACGACGGGCGTCGAGCATGATCCGCCGCGGCCCGCCTCAAACGTGATCGCGGCGCGGCCGGTGGCGCCGGGCTGTCCGAGGGGACGCGGCACGTCGACGAAAACGCCAGAGCCTGTGGCGGGGCAGGCGCAACTGCCGTCGAAGCGCAGGTGCTCGCCGAAGGTCTCGATGCCGACGCTGCCGTCGCCCGACAGGCGCAGCGCGTTGAGCGCGATGACGCCGTCGTCGTCGTCGACGTCGACGCTGGCGCCGCTGAAGACGAGGTCGGTGCCGCAGTCGAGGCCGCCCGCGACGCCGCCGTGGTCGACGACGCTGAAGACGTCGGGGGCGACGACGCTGCCGGCGAAGCGGTCGCTGCCGGCGCCGACGTCGACGACGAGGGCGCCGTCAAAGGCGCGAAATTCGTCGACGCTGAAGCCGGCGAAGCTGACGCGGGCGACGTCATCGTTGGCGACGTCGCGGCCGAAGACGACGTCGCCGTCGTAGACGACGCCGCGAAAGGCGCAGCCGTCGAAGCGCAAGGCGACCGAGACCGCGTCGCCGGCGCCGTCGCAGTCGACGACGGTGGAGCTGCCGCCAGCGGTGCACAAGACAGAGACGGCCTCGCCGCACGCGACGCCGTCCCAGCCGTTGTCGACGAGGTCGGCGACGGCGCCGTCTTCGTAGAGGGCGTAGAGGTTGCGGGCGACGACGACGGGGGCCTCGAGCTGCGGTCCGCCGAGGGCGACGATGCTGGCGAGGTCTTGGGGGTTCAACAGCAGCGCGCGCACGGTGTCGACGTCGGCGCTCTCGATGACGTCGCGCACGCGCTGCAACGTCGACGGGCGCAGCTTCTCTTCGCACTCGAGCTTGTCGAACACGGCGTCTTCGAGCTCTTGCAGCGCGGCGTCTAACGTCGGTGGCGCGGGCGGCGGCGGCAACGTCGGCGGCTCTGTCGGCAGCGTGCACGCGGTGAGACCGACGCTGGCGACGACGAAGCCGATGGTGCAGAGGCGGGCGGTGGCGACGAAGTGAGAGCTGCGCATGTCGCCATCATCCCAAGATCCGCGCCGTGGCTGTGCGATGCGCGGTGGGTGTCCACGACGCGGTGCGGCCATGACAGCGACGTCGCGTGCGCACGGTCAGACGCGTCCTTCTTTGCGCGCCTGGAGCAGGGCGCTCTGGCCGATCAGCAGTGTCGTCGTCGCGCGTGGGGCCGGCCTCGTACTTTGGGGCAAGCCCCAAGCCCCTCACAATGGCGGTCACATGGCGGGCCTTCAGCACCCGTCGCTCGCGAGATGCACAACCCGGGTTGTGGGTCGCGTTCAGCGGGGACCCTGCTTCTTCTTCTGCAGGTCGTCCCAGACGATGAGCTTCTGCAGCTCGACGGTGCCGCCGAGGATCGACAGCGCGAGCAGGTCTCTGACGAGGCGCTCGGCGGGTTCGGACGTCGAGATGCCCTTGCTGCCGAGCAAGCGCACCAGGTCTTGCGCAGCGAGCAGTGCGGCCTCGACGCCGTGAATCTTGCAGACGCTCAAGGCGCCGTGCACATCAATGCCTGCGCCGAAGTCGTCGACGACGCGCCACAAATGCGCCTCGAGCAGGTCGATGGCCACCTGCATCCGGACGATCTTTTCTTGGACATACTGGTTCTTGCCGATCGGCTGGCCAAATTGACTGCGGCTCTCGGCGTGCTGCATGGCTCGGTCGCGGCAATACTTGAGCGACCCAAGATACAAAAATGCCGTGGTGATGCGCTCTTCAGAGAACATGCGGCGAAAGAGGCGCACGCCGTCGCCGAGGGCGCCAACGAGGGCGTCGGCGCCGAGGGGCGCGCGCCACGCGATGAGCGATCCAGTGGGCGAGGTGCGCAGTCCGGCGAGATCGGTGCGCAGACGTTGGCGCACGCGCGGGCCGTGGCCGTCGACGAGGAAGACGTTGACGGCCTCGCGGGCGGCGACGGCTGCGACGCGGGCGCTGACGAGGGCGACGTCGGCGGCGCCGAGGTTGGTGACGCTGCGCTTGCGGGCCGAGACGACGACGCTGCCGTCGGCGCCGACGACGGCGCGCGACTTGAGCCCCATCAGATCGGTGCCGGCGCCGACCTCGGCGTTGGCGCAGGCGGCGACGAGGGATCCGTCTTTGAGCCCCGGCAGCCAGCGCGACTTTTGCGCCGGCGATCCGTCGGCTTCGACGACGGCGACGACGACGAAGTGGGCGCAGGCCGAGACGGCGACGCCGAGGTCGGTGCCGCCGTAGGCGAGGCCTTCGAGGGCGGCGCAGCGCTGGGCCAGCGTCGGCAAGGCGAAGAGCCCGGCGTCGCCGAGGGCGCGCCACAGCGATCGATCGAAGAGGGCCGCGCGGTCGCGCGTCGACGTCGACGGCAGCAGGGTCACAGCCCCCAGCGCACGAAACCTCTGCCGCTCGTCGTCGCACCTCACGGCGTGAGCCCTTCGTCGCGCAGCGTGCGCACGGTGCGCTCGACGGCGTCGATCAGGTGCTCGACCTCGGTGGCGGTGTTGGCCACCGTCGGCGTCGCCCGCAGCACGCCTTTGTCACGCGGCACCAACG
>JANNAY010000963.1:0-4850 GCA_031384945.1 Deltaproteobacteria bacterium | reverse complement strand
GCTTCGCCGGCGTCTACTCGTCGTTCCTCTTGCACACCGAGCGCGCGGCCAAGCGCTATGGCGTCGACGCCAGAGACATCCTCGTCGAGGTCGGCCGGCGCAAGCTGGTGGGTGGACAAGAAGACCTCATCGTCGACGTCGCCCTCGACCTGCAGAAGCAAAACCAGGCGCGCTGAACCCCGAGCCGACCCGAAACAAGAGAGAGGCAAAGGAAGCAGCGGGCGAACGTCGGCGTTAGGTTCGAATCATGTTTGACGGATTCGCGCTGCTCGCCACGCCCCCGCGCGACCTGCCGTTGTTCGCCGCGGTCTTCGTGCTGGGCACGGGCTTTCTCTTCGGGTCCCTGTGGGGATCGTTTCTCAACGTCGTCATCGCCCGCGTGCCGAAGGGCATGTCGGTGGTGTCGCCGCGATCGCGCTGCCCCAAGTGCGAGACGATGATCACCGCGCGCGACAACGTGCCGATCGTCTCGTGGCTCTTGCTGGGTCGAAAGTGCCGCACCTGCAAGACGCCGATCTCGGCCCGCTATCCCTTCATCGAGCTGCTCGGCGGCGTCGCCGGCGCCGCCTGCGTCGCCCGCTTCGGCTTCACGTTGCCGGCGCTCGAGCTGTTCGTCTTCATCTGCCTGCTCATCGCCATGTCGTTCATCGACCTCGACACCTACTCGGTGCCGACCTCGATGTGGCTCGGCCTCATCGTCACCGGCATCGGCTTCGGTCTCGCCCGCTGGTTCGTCCTCGACGACACGACCCTCGGCCACATCGACGCCAGCGACGTCCTCGACCGCGTCATCGGCGGCGTCGGCGCCGGCCTGATGTTGTCGTCGGTGATCGTGGTGTCGACGGCGGCGATCCGGATGCTGCAAGGCAGTCGCATGCGCAGCGATCTGCACCGGCGGCGCACGCCGCTCGCGCAGCGGCCGAAGAAGCGGCTCAAGCCGCGCGGGGCAGGGGCCATGCGCTTGCCGGCGACAGAGTGGGCGATGGGTTGGGGCGACCCGCTGATCATCGCCGGCCTCGGCGCCTACCTCGGCTGGCAGCTGATGCCGCTGACGCTGTTTCTGTCGTCGTTGATCGGCTCGATCATCGGCATCGGCGCCAAGCTCGGCGGCAAGCTCAAAGACCGCAAGCCGATCTCCGAGGATGATCCGTGGGTGCCGCCCGATACGGCGCTGCCTTTTGGTCCTTTTCTGGCGTTGGGGGGTCTGCTGGCCGCATTCTTCGGCGATGCGCTCCTCGCACAGCTCCTTCCTCTGCTCGGCTTCGGCCCCGAAGAAGGCGTTTTGTACGGATCGCTGGTCAGTGACCTGTCTCAGCGGATCCAAGCGATTTCAACCACTTGGCTCAGCTAGTGATAGGTCTGTGAACCTGAATTTGCGGTCTCTGATGTGCCCGCGATAGCCTGAACCTGCGAATGACGAACGAGAAGAACCAACCTGAAGGCGACTCAGCCGACTCTGTGAAGAGCCGGCTGAAGAACAATGTTCGCCGCCTGCGCGAAGACCGGCTGCTCACCAAGGCCGAGCTGGCGCGCAAGGCAGGCATCTCGACGCTCACGATCGATCGGGTTGAAGCGGGCATGCCCTGCCGCATGGACACCAAACGCAAGATCATCCTCGCGCTGGGGATGACGGTCGCTGAAAAAGACCAGGTCTTCGTCAAGACGGAAGAGAACGCCGTCGACGAGCACGAGGTCCACGCGACTTCCCAAGGGAATGGCACCAACGAACGGAACGGGTGACGCAATGGCGAAGGGCAACCTCATCGGCCTCGACATCGGCAGCAGCAGCATCAAGGTCTGCCAGCTCAAAGAAACGCGGCGCGCGTACCAGCTGCAGTGCTTCGGCACGATCCCGCTGCCGCCCGAAGCCATCGTCGACGGCTCCATCATGAACGCCACCGCCGTCGTCGACGCGGTCCGCGAGCTGATGGCGTCGCAGAAGATTCGTCAAAAAGACGTGGCCGTGTCGGTGTCAGGTCACTCGGTCATTCTGCGCAAGATCAACTTGCCGGTGATGACCCGCGAAGAGCTCGACGAGTCCATCCAGTGGGAAGCCGAGCAGTACATCCCCTTCGACATCAACGACGTCAACATCGACGTCGCCATCTTGAACGACCACAACGACCAGGGCCAGATGGACGTCCTGTTGGTGGCCGCCAAGAAAGACATGATCAACGACTACATCAACGTCGTCAGAGAAGCTGGCCTCATGGCCAACGTCGTCGACGTCGACAGCTTCGCCGTGCAGAACGCCTTCGAGGTCAACTACAACCTCCCCGTCGGCGAGACCGTCGCCCTGATCAACGTCGGCGCCGCCGTCGTCAACATCAACGTCATCCACTCTGGCGTTTCAGCGTTTACTCGAGACATCGCCCAAGGCGGTAACCAGTATACGGATGAAATCCAGAAGCAGCTCAACGTCTCCTACGACGAAGCCGAAGCCCTCAAGGTCGGCGGCGGCGGCAACGACCAAGACAGCGTCGTCCCGCAAGAGGTCGAGCGCGTCATGCAGCAGGTCTCAGAGACCATCGCCAACGACGTGCAGCGCTCGCTCGACTTCTACGCGGCGACCTCGGCCGACGCCTCGATCAACCGCATCTACCTCTCGGGCGGCTGCGCCAAGGTGCCGGCGTTGTCGAAGGCCGTCGAAGCCAAGACCGGCGTGCCCGTCGAGATCATCGACCCCTTCCGCCAGATCGACATCGGCTCGCGCGGTCTCGACCCATCTTTCTTGAAGAACCTTGCCCCCCTGGCGACCGTCGCCGTCGGGCTCGCGCTCCGCTCTGGCGACGAGCGCTGATCCAAAAACGTTGACGAGGAGATACCGATGATTCGCATCAACCTGCTGCCGGTTCGGGCCAAGAAGAAGCGCAACACAAGCATCTACCAGATCGTCGCGATGAGCGCGGTCATCATGGTTGCTTTTGTCGGCGCCTTCACCGTTCACACCGTGTACGTGAACAAGGTCGAAGAGCGCGAGAAGAAGATCGCCGACAACGAGCAAGAGATCAAGCGCTTGCAGAAGATCATTGGCGAGGTCAACGAGCTCGACAAGCAGAAGCAGCGCTTGTTGAACCAGCTCGCGGTCATCGACAAGCTCGAGAAGGGCAAGCGCGGTCCCGTGCGCGTTCTCGACGAGATGTCGGGTCAAATCCCCAAGCGCGTCTGGATCACCAGCTTCCGTGAGCAGGGCGGTGCCCTCTCGATCACGGGCTCGGCCATGGACAACTCCGACATCTCGGAATTCATGCGGGCGATGCAGAAGACCCCGTACTTCTCAGACATCGCTTTGAAGTTTACCCAAGCCGATTTGCGTGACGGTGTCACCGTCTACAACTTCGAAATTGGCTGCAAAGTCAACTACTCGGCCTGACGGCCATTTGAAGAACATCAAAGGAGTCCGTCATGGAAAAGTTTCTTGAATCATTCGCAAAGATTCCGCTGCAGCAAAAGCTGGGCGGCGTCGCGGTCCTCGTCGTCCTCGTCGGCGTCGGCACCTACTTCCTCTCCGTCGCCGACTCGATGACGAAGATCGAAGAGCACGACGCCACGCTCGAGAAGCAAGAGGCTGAGCTCTTGAAACTGCAGCAGCAGGCGCAGCACCGCACGCAGTTCATGCGCGAGGTCGAACGCCTGAAGCAGCGCCTGCGCGAGGCCGAAGAGCAGCTGCCGAAGCAGGCCGAAATCCCGAAGGTGCTGCGCGACATCGACTACGAGGCCAAGCAAGCGGGTCTGCGCGTCGACCGCTTCGAACCCCAGGGCGAGCAGGTGCAGGGCGACTTCGCCGCCGTGCCGCTCAAGATGACGGTGCGCGGCAACTACCACGAGATCGCCGTCTTCCTTGACCGCCTCTCAAAGATGCCCCGCATCGTGAACGTGACCGACCTGAACATGACGGCGCCCAACGTCGAGAACAAGAAGATCGTCGTCGCCAGCAGCTACACCGCCACGACCTACCGCTTCCTTGAGCGCGAGGCGCCGAAGCCTGATGCCGCCGGCGACGACCTGAAGGTGACCCCATGAGAAGCTCCATGAAGAAGATCTTGCCGATGCTGCTCGCCGTCAGCGCCTTCGCCGTTGCCTGCGGCGACGACGAAGAGACCGCGACGCCGACGGTGGCGCCGAAGACCGACGCGCCGGTGGCGGCTGCGACGACCGAGCCCGACAAGAAGCCGGCCGACGCCTCCTACTCCTACGACGTCCTCGTCAACGGCACGCCGCGCCGCGATCCGTTCAAGACGTACTTCGATGAGCTCAACACCGACGAGAAGACCGACACGTCGAAGCTGACCGAGCTGCAGAAGGTCGACCTCGACAAGCTCAAGCTGGTCGCCGTCGTCGTCGGCACCGCCACCCCGATGGCGATGGTCGAAGACCCGGCGGGCAAGGGCCACACCCTCAAGATCGGAACCCTCGTCGGCAAGCGCCTCGGCCAGGTGAAGCACATCCGCCGCGGCGAGGTCGTGGTTCAAGAAGAGTTCCGCGACTTCACGGGCAAGCGCATCCCGCAGTTGAAAGAGCTCAAGCTCGACACT
Source organism: Deltaproteobacteria bacterium (assembly GCA_031384945.1). Classification (GTDB taxonomy): domain Bacteria; phylum Myxococcota; class UBA727; order UBA727; family VGSZ01; genus VGSZ01. Next base: position 315 of record JANNAY010000963.1, on the reverse strand, counting down.
GACAACGCGCGCCCCTGACAGGCGTGCGCAACGCAACGAAAGAGCGGCCCCCGACGGGCCGCTTTTTTTTTGCTAACCGACGCCCATGACTTCGAAGACGACGACGACGACGGCTTCTACGTTGGCGGCTGCGGCAAAGGCGGCGTCTGCGTCATTGTCGACAGCGAAGACGGCGACGAAGAACGCGGCGTTGGCGCGGCTGGCGGCGTCGTTGACGTCGACAGAGACGGCGTCGTCGGTGTTGGCGGCGAACGCGCGCGATCTCGCTGAGGCCGAAAAAGCCGGCCTCGCCCCCGCGATGATCGATCGCCTGCG
>JANNAY010000597.1:0-1773 GCA_031384945.1 Deltaproteobacteria bacterium | reverse complement strand
GTGCACCCCGGACGCAGCGTGCTCGACATCGTCGATCGCGCGCGCATGGGTGAGTTCGAGACGACAAAGGCGCTGGCGACGCTCGTCGGCAACAACGTGCTGCGCGTCGTCATCCCCGAGGTCAGCGCCAAGGTGCCGCGGGCGATCACGCCGTCGAAGATGGCGTCTGAGGCGGTGCCGTTTCTGGTGCGCATCGTCGTCTTCGCCGGCGTCGCCGCCGTCGTCGGCCTGCTGGTGCGCGTCGGCGGCACCGTTGAAGGCGGACTGCTCGCCCACGAGCAACCCAAAGCCCGCCGCGCTGCCGTCATCGACGAAGCAGGCGAGGCGAACCTCGCCGCGCTTCAGCAGAGCCTCGCCGTGTTTCGCGTGCAGACGGGCGCCTACCCGAAGACCCTCAACGACCTCGTCACGGCGGGCCTCATCAGCGAACGGGCGCTCACGTTTCCCTACCAGACCCCCTACGCCTACAAGCGCACCGGCGACGACGCGTACCAGCTCGCGCTGCCGCTGCGTTGATGGCGGGCTGATGGGCGAACGACCGCTTCTCACCGTCGTGACCCTTCCCAAAGAAGAGGTGAGCGCGCCGCAGCCGGCGCCGCGCAAGCCGCCGTCGCCGATGACCGCCGCCCGCGTGCTCGACGGCTTCGGCCGCCTCGTCGTCGTCGCCGTCGTCGCCGTCGTCGCTGCCTTCGCGCTCGCGCCGCGCCTGGTGAAGGGCGATCTGCCGAGCGATCCGGCGTTGTTGGGCACCGCCGCCCGCGGCGTCGTCAAAGCGGACCGCGACTACGCCCTCGTCGACAGCGCCGCCACCGAGGCGCTGCGCCGGCAGGCCGCTGAGCGATCGCGTCCGCTGTGGGACCTCGACGACGACCGCGCCCGCAAAGACGCCCAGGTGCTGCAGAAGGTGCTGGTGCGCGTCGCCGTCGCCCTCGAAGCGGTCAAGAAGCAGCAGCAGACAGAGCCGCAGACGACGACGACGAAGCAAGAGCCGCCGCAGAAGGCGTTGCAGGCCCTCGAAGACGTCCGCGCCGTCGTCGCCGGCGAGCTCGCCAGCGCCTCACTCGAAGCCCCCCAAGACGCTGCCTGGCGCGCGCTGGTCACGCTGGTGTGGCAGCAGCCGGGGGCCGTCGACGTCGTCGCTGGCGTCGTCGCCGCCGATCTGCCGTCGCCGGTCACGCTCACCGGCGCGCCGACCAGTGAAATTTCGGTGCGGTCTCTCAGCGAAGACCGCGCCGAACGCGTCGTCGCTGCCGCCGAAGTCGTCGACGCGGCGCAGGCGCGCGAGCGGCTGCAGAAGCGGCTGCTGGCGGCGCTGGCCGAGGCGGCGCCGTCGTCGTCGCACGCGTCGGCTGAGGCGCTGTCGTCGTGGTTGTTGTCGTTCGTGCGTCCGACCCTCTCGTGGAACGCGGCCGAGACCGAGCGGCGAAGGCGTCAAGCCGCCGAGGGCGTGCCGCCGGTGATCGTGCGCGCGCACCGCGGCGAGACGGTGCTGCGCCCCGGCGAGATCATCACCGTGCGGCACCAGCTGCTCGCGCGCGCGATGGAAGGTCAGCAAGGCGACGCCCTGCGCGCCAGCGCCACCGTCGGCACTGGCTTCTTCGTCGCCCTCGTCGTCATCGTCGTCTACTTGTTCGGCGCGCGCCGCGTGTTTCAGCGCCGCCTGCGCCTGCGCGACGTCGTGTTTCTCGGCGTCATGCTCTCGCTCTCGCTGGCCCTGCTCGTCGCCGCCGACGCGACGGCGCCCGCGCTCGTCGCGACGTTTCCTGGCGTGCA
>JANNAY010000916.1:0-6096 GCA_031384945.1 Deltaproteobacteria bacterium | reverse complement strand
ATCGCCGACATCGGCTTCGGGGGCTCTTTCTTTGCCGTCGTCGTGGCCATTGACGACGTCGTTAGCAGCTTCGCGCGCAGGTCAGCAGCGAGCGAGAAATGCGTGAACCTCTCGCGACCAGCCCGTCTGCGACAAAAAAGACCAAGACATCTCGGTCCAGGGCAACGAAAGAAACATCGATCGCTTGAACCAAAAGACGATTGCCGAAGCCCTTGAAATTACTAGAGAATTTGCGGATCGCGCCCGGGTTTGGTGCCGCCGCCGCCAAGGGTGAACCAGAGGGGGTCCACCATGCTGCGCACCGCTGCCTGCGTCGTCGTCTGCGTCTTCTGCGTCTTCGGCTCCGTCGTCGTCGGCGGCTGCGGGGCCTCCTGCGCCGCGCTCGAGCCGCCGTACCCCGATACCTTCGTCGCCGCCGACCTGCGCCTGTGCGTGTCGACGACGAAAGTGCCCGAGAACCTGCACCGCGACCGCCGCGACACGGTGCTCGAGCACACGTTCGCGGGCACCGTCCGCGACGACACGCCCGATGACCGCGTGCACTTTCCCCATGTTTTGGGAACCTGTTCTGCATCGTCTCCCGCGCGTTTTATTGTCGAAGATGAACGCGCAGGAAGCAGCTGGATGCTCTCGCTCGACGGCCGCGACGGACACGCCGTGACGCCGCTCTTTGCGCCACCGCACGGCACCGTCCTGTCGGGCCGCGTCGCCACCGTGGGCCCGGGCCGGGGCGCCCTCGCCGTCGCCCTCTACGACGCACAGCACCGGCTGGTGTTCGCCGCCGTCGACGCCAGCGACGGCCTCTTCGACAGCGACTCAGGCGTCTTTGGCTTCGGCGTCAGAGAGAACGCCGCCGTCACAGGCGGCGCCGAAGACACCGCCTGCGGCGTCAGAACCGCCATCGCCCTCGATGTCGTCTGCGGCGCCGAAGCCGTCACCGTGCCAGCCAATGAATCGGCCGCGATCTGCGGTGGCACGTTTACCAATGTATTGACGTGGGTTCCCGCTGATTCATGGACCTGCCCCGACGTGCGGCCGGCGACCATCTGGCGCTTCAGCGCAGGCTGATCAGCCCGCTTTGGGTGCGGGCAGGTCGAGCGAGGCGAAGAAGGCGAACAAGCTGGCGTCGCTGTTGTCGACGTCGCCCTCTTTCAAATCGATGAGGTGCCGCTGCAAGCGCTTCACCTCTTTGTCGGCAGCGCGCACAAAAACACCGAGCTGCACCATCGCGCGGAAGCGCTCGATGTTGGTCGCCGCCTTCGCCTTCTCAGGGCCGTCTTTCTGCGTGTCGAGCAGCGCCCGCAGCCGCGGCATCACCGCCGACACTGCGCCGTTCAGCGCGATCAACAGTCTGCCGTCGACCTGGCGCAGGCCGTCGCCGGTGTATCCCAGCTTCTGCACAACGTCGCGCAATTCAACAAGCTTCTCTTGCTCACCCTTTTGCGATGCACCTTTGAGCAAATCGCCGAAAATCTTCTCGATTTCATCAGCGGCGAGCGTTTGCTTGATGCCGTCCCAGTTCTCTTCGACCCATGACAGACGCTCGGCGAACGTCTGCTGCGCCGACAGCTCGAGACGCAGGCGCTGGCCCTCACCGCTGGGGGCGGCGTCGAGCAGCGGTGCCGCTGCTTGGTGAAAGGCGTCCAAGATGGCGGGTTTGATTTGCAGTTTGGTGGCGACCGCGTAGCGCAAAGCCTCAACAGCAGCCTTCTGCAAAGGGCGCTCGCTGCCTGTTGCTTTGTGGTACGCTGCGATGGCGAGAATGGTCTCAGGTAGATTGCGCGCGTACGTGCGCGCGCTCATGTACGGACCGGTCTGCTCTTTCAGCAAGCCGAGCAGCGAGGGCACGAGCTTGCCGAGGTAGTCGGCGACGCGGGCGCGGGCGCCTTCTTTGAGCAGGGCCTCGTGGGCGCCCTGAATCTCAGAGAACATGCGGGCGAGGGCTTCGGGGTCGGGGCCGACCTCGCCGCCGGCGGCCAGGGCGATCATGGCTTTCACGTCGTCAGACGAGACGCCCTGCTGGTGCTCGGGCACCGGAATCACCGCGTGAAAGCGATCGAGCAGGGCTTCGTCGAGCTGAAAGGCGGCGGCGTAGCTCTCGGGGTTCGCCGTGGCGATGAGCGTGCGGTAGGCGAGCGGCAGGCCAAAACACGTGCGCTGCTCAAGAATTTCGAGCCACAGGTTCTGCGACTCTTTGCCGGCGCGCGTGATCTCGTCGACGACGATGGTGGCTTTGTTCCAGATGGCGCGCTCGTGGGCGACGAAGCGCAGCTGCCCGCGCTTCAAGCCCTCGGGGTCAGGAATGCCGGCGATGCTGATGAGCTCGTCTTTGGTGGCGTCGTAGAAGACAAAGGCGTCGGCGCCGAACGCGCGCGACAGGGCCCGGGCCAGGCGCGTCTTGCCGGTGCCGTGGCGGCCGATGAGCATGAAGCTCTTGTTGAGGGCGACGAGGCCGAGAATGACCGGCTCGAGGGCGTCGTAACCAAAGTTGATCGAGTCGAGCAGGCGGGCAGACATGCCGCCGTCTACCGCGCTGTCGTCGTCGTCGGCAGCCGAAATGCGATCTGGCGCAACCCAGGCGGCTGGGCGCATCACACCTCGAGCCCACCGCGGATCGTCCGCTGGGGCGGCTGGTGTTGACGACGACGTCGACGTGGATAGATTGCTGACGTCTGCTGCTTTGGAGGCCTCGATGTCCGAAACCGTCTCGCTCACCCCGTTCGCTGCTCCTCTCGCCCCGACCTCGGCTCCCGTCGACGGCTTCCCGGGTGAAGTCGTGATGCTCGAAGCTTTTCCGCTCACGTTCACGCAGCGCGCGATCGACATGATCAAGTCTGCGCTCGACGAGACCAACGGCGAAGACGGCGACTACCTCCGCGTCGGCGTCAAGGGCGGCGGCTGCTCCGGCTTCCAGTACTCGTTGAACTTCACCGACGAAGTCGACGACGAAGACAGCCTCGTCCTCGTCGGCCCGGCCAACGTCAAGATCGTCACCGACGCGTTCTCGGCCAGCTACCTCAAGGGCACCGAGCTCGACTACGTCGAGTCCCTCCAGGGCGCCGGCTTCAAGTTCAGCAACCCGAACGCCAAGCGCACCTGCGGCTGCGGCTCTTCGTTCTCGGCGTGACCTCCGCCTGACCCACCTCGACGCGTGAGGCCTCCTCGCTGGACGAGGTGACCTCGAGTGAACGGGCGCCCCTCATCGAGGATGGCGCCCGTTGTTTTTTGCGCGCCCTCTCTTTGTGCTGGGGGCACATCGCCTTGCAGAACCTTGACCGACGCCCGCCGTCGCCGACTTCTACGCTCGAGGTCGAAACACGGAGGCTGAATGCGCGCAGCGTTGTTCTCGGCTCTCACCCTCGCCGCGTGTGCGACAGCGCCTGTGACGCCAGCGACGTGGAGTGGCGTTTCTACGCCGCCGACAACGACAGCGACAACGAAGACGAAGACCAAGACGAAGACGAAGACGTGGGCGTGGCAACGCTGCAGCGAGCCCGTGACGACCCTGCCGCGCAGCGGAGATGGCGCGCACGAAGCGATGCTGCGCGGCGGCGTCGAGACCCACAAGCGCTCTGCGGTCGGACAGATCGTCAAGCACGACCTCGGCGACGAGCTCGCGACCGAGTGCACGGCGACGTTGGTCGCCGACAACGTCGTCGTCACCGCCGCCCACTGCGCCAGCCGCGGCGTCGACATCGGCGACGAATTCTTCAAGGTCTTTGGCGACGACGGCGCCGTCCACTACTTCGGCGTCGGCAGCTACTGGCTCGTCGACGGCGCTGCCGCCATCGAAGACCGCTTCGGCGTCGACGACGTCGCCCTCGCGCGGCTCACCAAGGGCGTGCCGATCGACGTCGCCACGCCGGTGCAGCTCGCCGATCGCGTGGCGGCTGAGGGCGAGCAGGTCGAGCAGTTCGGCTACGGCTGCACCGATCGCGCGACCTTCGCTGGCACCGGCACCAAGCGGGTGCGCGCCTATGTCTGGGCCGCAGGCGATGCGCGTCCGTCGGTGGGCTGCCCCGGCGACAGCGGCGGACCGCTCTTCGTCGGCGACCACCTCTTTGCCGTGCACAGCGGCGGCATCGCGACTGCATTTGGCCGCCTCGATCAACAAGGCGCGGTCCTCGCCCACCGCGCGGCGCTCGAGCAGCAGATCGCGCGGTGGTCGTCGACGACGACGACGACGACGTTGGCGATGACGAAGATGACGACGAAGGCGAAGAGGGCGACGACGGCGAAGAGGGCGACGACGGCGAAGAAGACGCCGTGCGCGGCGGAGCTGCGCGCGTTGATGGCCCAGCAAACAGCCGCCGTGTGCGCCGCCTACGCCTGCGACGTCGTCGACGACCTCGGCGCCGCGTTCGCGCGCGTGCGCCAGTGCGACGCCGCGCTCGGCGCCAGCGAAGAGCTGCACTGGCTGCTCGCGCACAGCTACCAGACGACATGCGGACCCACCGCCAGTGAGGTCGTCGACGACCTCGAGCAGAGCGGACTCTCGGCGCAGGCGCTGCAGCTGTTCGAAGACCCCGCGAAGTTGCGCGCGTGGAGCGGCGGCGACGCACCGTGGTTTCTCGCCTTGCGCGGCGCGCGCCTGAAATACGTGCACACCGGCGAGCAAGAGGGCTCGCGCGTGCTCATCGCCGGCGCCGTCGACGACATCGCCGGCATGTTGGTTGACGAGCCCGCCGGCGTCTTGCGCGACCGGCTCGAGAGCGACTTGCGCTGCGCCGTCGCGCTCGACGCGGCGGTGCTGTCGGGCGGGGTCGTGCCCGAACACTGCGGCGTGATCTGGTAACTCGGCCGAATGACCGAGGATCGATCGCCGATGCCGCGGCCTGGTAACCTCTGGTTACAAGAAGAGGATGGATGACCAGCACGACCTCGCTTCACAGCTCATCGCGGCGCTTGCGGCTGCTCGAATCGGCGCGGGCGCGCTTCTTCACTCTTGGTTTCGCAGCGACCCGGATGGAGGACGTGGCGAGCGACGCCGGCTTCTCGAAGCGCACCGTTTATCTCGAGTTTCCCAGCAAGGGCGCGCTGTTTGCGGCCCTCTGCGAAGAGGCCATCGGCATTCTGCGCGACCTGCTGACCTCGGTGTTGGGCAGCGAGCAAGACGTGGTGAGCGAGATCCACGCCATCGCGACGCTGTATTTGCGCTTCTACAACGAGCACCGCAGCCACTACCGCCTGCTCTTTCGCGACGCGTCCGACGACACCTTGAAAGAGGTGGCGCCCGAGCAGAAGAAGCGCATCCACGACGTCGAGCGCGTCTGCGTCGGCGTGTTGGCGCGGGCGATCGCGCGGGCCCGCGCCGAGGGCGTCTTGCGCTCCGACCTCGATCCCTGGCGCTATGCGGTGGCCGTCTGGGGCGCCCAGAACGGCATCTTGATGATTCACGAGCACGCCCTGCGCGTCGACCTGGCGGGCGTCCCGATCGAAGAGCTCTACTGGACGACGTACGAAGCGTTCTTGCGCGGCGCGCTGCCTGTCGCTTCTTCGTCGCCTGCTTCGTCTTCGTCTGCGTAACCCTCGGTTTCTCTCCGGCGGCCTCGGCGACTGCAGAAGGGAGATGCGACCCCGTTGTCGTCGACGACGAAGACGCCGGCTTCACCGCCACCGGCGACTGGGAAGACTACGCCTACCCCCGCGCCGGCCTCGGCTTCGACGGCAGCGACCACCGCTACCACTACCTCTCCCACTTCGATCACACGCGCCCGCGCCGCGGCACCGCGACCTGGATCCCCGACCTGCCGCGTGCCGGCCGCTACCGCGTCGAGACCCACTTCCGTTGGACCGCCAACCGCAGCGCCGACGCTGACCACTTCGTCGTCGACGTCGATGGCGTCGAGCACCACACCTCTGTCGATCAGTCGCAGCACGACGACGGCCCCAGCGGCTGGATCGTCATCGCTGACGACGTCGGTTGCGGCGCTGGCGCCGGCTGCTCCGTCGTCTTGCGCGGTGACGACGGCCAGTCTGACGAGGCCAACGCCGTTCGCTTCGTTTCCCTCGACTGCGGCGCGCCTCCGCCCGCTGTTCCTGCGCCTCCCCCTCCTGCTCCGCCTCCCCCTCGCGAGGGACCCGGCGCGTCGCCGC
>JANNAY010000865.1:0-3417 GCA_031384945.1 Deltaproteobacteria bacterium | reverse complement strand
TCTTCGCCTTCGCCTTCTTCGCCTTCGCCTTCTTCGCCTTCGCCTTCGCCTTCACCCTCAGCGACGACGCCCTCGCAGCCAGAGACAGAGATCATCAACAGCGCCGCGACGGGCACGCACCAATTCAGCTTCAACATGTTCTTTCCTCCCAAAGATCGACGGATCGTCGACGGGCGCACCTTGCCCCAGCTGGGGCGCTGGGCACGAATCCAACATCACGGAGGGATCAGGTTTGCCTCACCGGGCCAGCAGCGCCTTGCGCATGGCGACGAAGAGAAACCCTTGCTCGCGGGCGTCGTCGAGGGCGACGTGGCTGTGGGGCGTGTGCTCAGGAAACCACGCCCGCGGCATGTGGCGCTTGGTGGCGTCGCGGTAGCGAAACGGCGGGCCCAGCAGCGTCATCGCCATCGTCTTGAGGTCGAGGGCTGAGTGCGAGAACGGCGAGCGGCCGACGAATTTGTGCAGGTACCAATGCACAAACAAGAAATCGAAGACGACGGGGTAGCCGACGAAGACCGGCTTGCCCGGCAGCGCGTCGAGCCAATGCACGTAGTCGTGCATCGCGTGCGACGGCGGCACGAGGTCAGTGCGACAGGCCTGCCACGCCTCTTTCTGCGTGCCCCACCACTTCATCGTGCCCTCGTCGCCGACAGCACCCGGCAGCGTCTCGAGGTTGCGCGTGAAGGTGCCGACCTCGTTGCCTTCGTCGTCGTAGGCGACGGAGCCGAAGGACAGCATCGAGTGCGGTCCGGGGATGGGGCCGTCGGCTTCGATGTCGGTCGAGACGTAGACTTCGCGAGACATGGGGTGCTCTCTTTCAAGGTTCGGGGCGGACGACGTCGTCGAGCCAGGCCTTCATCACGTCGCGCGAAACGCGAACCGTCGGGTGCAACACACACGAGATCGACAGCCGGCCAGCGACGGTGACGACGCCAACGGCGCACGACTGGCTGCGCGCCACCGGCGGCAAGAACGTCACGCTGTGCACGTCGCCGAGCTTCGTGGCGTTCAACACACCGAGGTTCGAGAAGTTTCCGACGTTCTTGTATCCGCTCGATGTCGCTTTGCGCAGAATTTGCTGCATGCCGCGCTTGCCGACGATCTTGCCGATCTGGTTCAGCTGCCACGTCGCCTGCGCCTCGCCCGCCTGCAGCGCCGCCTGCAGCGCTGCCTTCGTCGAGGCCGCTGTCGACGTCGAATTCTGCGTCAGCGTGAGAAATCCCACAGTGTTCGATCGCGGCAAAGGTCCGCTGACACGCCCGCGCAAGTTCACCGGCACCATCCACGGCTGCGCGTGCGACGGCGTCGTCAACGTCGGCGCCACCGCCTGCGCCAACCGCGACAACAGCAGCGCCGTCACCGTCGCCGACGACGCCCGCGCGCGCGCGACCAACGCCCGCGTCTCGTCGACCGACAGCGTCTTCGTCGCCGTCGCCGGCGGTGGCGCTGGCGTCTCTGCCAGAGGATGCCGCGGCCACCAGTCGACGTGTTTGGGCACATCGGCCGCGAAGCGCAGCGCCGTCACCGTCGCCGTCACGGCCGAGACGGCGGGCACGTTGCCGTCGCCAACCTCGACGTTGACGCCGCGGCCGGCCAGGACGTCGACGACAGCGCCGAGGCCATCGAAGTCGACGTGGCTGCGGACTTCTTCTTCTTCTTCGTCTTCAGGAGCGCGGGCGTCCCCGCCGGTTCGCACGCCGACGCGGATCAAGACGTCTTCGCCCTGTTCGTGCAACAGTTGAAACCACTGCCCCGACCAATCAATCTCTTTTGATCGAACAGGTGCGGCGGCGGTTTGCCCAATAGACGTCACGGCCGCTGCTCGGCGATGCTGGCGATGAACTGGCGCAGCGTGTCCCAGTAGACCCGCGCGCCCGAGATGTCGTTGTGGCCGCGTCCCGGCACGCGGCGCAGCATCTTGTGCTCGGCGGTGGCGGCCTCGAAGAGCTCTTGCCCCTCGCTGACGTCGATGATCTCGTCGTCTTCGCCGTGCAGCACCAAGAGCGGGCGCCGGTTGCGCTTCACCTTCGGCAGCGGGTCGTAGCGCGAGCCGCTGATGACCGCGGGCACCGGCAAGCCGCGCCGCTCGATCAACCCCGCGAGCCGGGCGATGCCGCTCTCGATGATGATGCCGTCGACGTGGGCAGCGACGTGGGCGTCAGCGGTGCCGGCGATCTCGGCGGCGCACAGCGATCCCAACGAGCGGCCCATCACGACGATCGGCCGCCCGCCGTCGTGGGCGACCACCGCGCGCACGACGGCGGCGGCGTCGTCGACGATGGCCCGCAACGACGGGATGCCCGTGCTCTGGCCGTAGCCGCGGAAGTCGACGACGGCGAGGCCGGCGCCGACGTTGGCGCAGGCGGCAGCGGCGTCGTCGTAGTCGGCCACGACCTCGCCGTTGCCGTGAAACAACAGAACGCGCACCTGCTGTCCGTCGCACGGGTGCAAACGCAGGTGCAGCCGCGCCGCCGCACGGTCAGACGAAGACAACGTCGACGAACTCAGCGCGTCGACGTCGACGAAGACGTCGGCGGCGCCGTCGCACACGCTGACGTCGCCGCGGGGAAAGAAGACGCGCCGGTTGAAGGCGTCGGAGTCGAAGAGGGCGTCGAGGACGGTCACGCCGCGCACTCTAGTCAACGTCCGACGAGGAGGAGAGGGCGGTCGTCAGCGTGTAGAACAGAGCCGCGTATGACACCCGCCTGGCGCTCTCATGTCGACGGCTACCGCACACCGCGTGTCGCCCGCGGCGCGTTCGAAGTCGCCTCCACCGTCGTCGTCGCCGCCGCCGCCTTCTGCGTCGCCGCCAGCGCCGAATTCGCCGCCGTCGAAGTCGTCGCCGGCGCCGTCTACGCCGGCGCGCTCTTGCGGCTGTTCGTCTTGCAGCACGACTGCGGACACGGCGCGCTCTTTCCCTTGCGCTGGCAGAACGACGTCGTCGGCGCCCTCGTCTGCTGCCTCGTCATCACGCCCTACGACGAGTGGCGAAAGAGCCACGCGCTGCACCACGCGAGCTCGTCACACCTCGGTCGCCGCAGTTGGGGCGACATCTACACGATGACCGTCGACGAGTGGCGCGCCGCCTCGCCGTTGCAGCGCCTGCGCTACCGCCTGCGTCGCAATCCAGTGGTTCTCTTCGCGGTCGCCCCTCTCGTTGTCTTCTTGATCAAGCACCGTTTCAAGGGCTCGCTCTGTGAGGGCACCCCGCGCGGGCGAAATTTCTGGAACGTCCACCTCACCACCCTCGTCTCGGCCCTCTTGATCTACGGTCTCTACCGCGCCGGCGGCGTCGAGTTTGTCGTCGTCCACGGCCTCGCCTTGTGGTTCGCCGGCGCCGTCGGCGTCTGGCTCTTCTACATCCAGCACCAGTTCGAAGAGACCTTCTGGTCCGACGCCGCCGCCTACGACTACAAC
>JANNAY010000863.1:0-1822 GCA_031384945.1 Deltaproteobacteria bacterium | reverse complement strand
GTCGTCGCAGTCGTCGCAGTCGTCGCAGTCGTCGCAGTCGTCGCAGTCGTCGCAGTCGTCGCAGTCGTCGCAGTCGCCGTGATCCAAACCCTCAAATTCTGCTCTGTGACCTCTGCCCGTCCTCAGTGATCTCTGTGAATTTCTTGTTCTCTGTCCCTCTGCCCTCTCCCTTCCCCCTCAAAGGAAGCTGCACCCCACGACCATTGTTGTAGGGTGCGCGCCGCATGATGAAGAAGCTCCTCGTCGCTGTTGTCGTCGTCGTCGGACTCGGTCTCGGCATGGTCGCCGGTGTCTACACATGGCTCTCGTCAGGCGCGCAAGCAGCGAAAGCGACGACAGGCGACGCCATCGAGTTCGTGGTTCCGAAGGGCGCAACCGGGCAGGGGCTCGGCAAGGGGCTCGTCGAAAAAGGACTCATCGACGACGTGAAGTTCTGGAAGTTCCACCTCTGGCAGCGCGGACGCGACGGCAAACCTTTCGCGCCGAAAGCCGGCAAACACCAACTGTCACCGTCGATGACGCTGCCCGAGATCGCTGTGCAGTTGGAGAAGTCGCCGCAGGCCGCCGACGAGCCCTTCGTCATGATCGAGGGCTGGCGCCTGCGCGACACCGACGCCGCCCTCGCCGCCAAGGGCTGGATCGCCGCCGGCGACTACATCAAAGCCACCAACGCGCCGCAGAAGTTCAAGGCGCCGTTTCCGCTGCCGACCACGACGCTCGAGGGCTACCTCTACCCCGAGACCTACCGCGTCATCGCCAAAGACGACGGCAAGCTGGTCTTCGACGTCGACGTCTTCGTGCAGAAGCAGCTCGACATGTTCAACGAGCGCTTCTGGTCGAAGCACGAAGCTGACGTGAAGAAGAGCGGCCACAGCCTCGACGAGATCGTGAAGATGGCGTCGATGCTCGAGCGCGAAGAGCCGGTGCCCGCGCAGCGCCGCACCGTCGCCGGCATCTTGTGGAAGCGCATCGTCAAGAACTACGCCCTCGGGGTCGACGCCACCTCTCGCTACACCCTGGCCGAGTGGAACGACCGCAAAGAATTCTTGAAGCACCTGCGCGATCCCGACGAGCCGTACAACACGCGCCTCAAGACCGGACTGCCGCCCACTGCCATCGGCGCCCCCACGGTCGAGTCTCTCACTGCTGCCTGTGACCCCGAAGACAACGAGTTCTTCTACTACCTGCACGACAGCGAAAAGAAGATCCACCCGTCGAGAAACAGCGAAGAACACGAAGCACTGCGCAAGCAATACAACGTCTACTGAGATCACAAGCCCGTTGCGACATCGTTGTTGCAACGCTTTCGAAGAATGGGGCGCGTTCGCCGGCCAGGTCTTCGGCGACGATCTCGCGCGCCGCCGGCGCTTGTCCGGCGACGATGACGCCGCCGCCGCCCTCGTCGTCTTCGACCGCCTTTCGCCCCGGCGTCGTCTTCTCGTGCTCGGTGCGCGCGGGCTCGGTCCCGGCGATCTGAAAGACCGTGCCTCGCGCTGAGGTCGTTCTGAGAGCCGCGAAGAACGCGAAGTGTCTCGCGTCACATGCTGCGCGACGCGACACCCGCACGCGAGCTGCCTGAACCGACCACGCGCACCGGCTCGTACAGTGACCACACACGGAGGTTCCGCATGAGAGTTCCCGGTTCCACTGACAGCCTGCGACGCGTGGTGGGGCTCTTGCCCTTCGCGCTCATCGCGTCGCTGTCTGCCTGCAATCCCCCGCCGGCCAGCGAAGGCGAAGGCGAAGAAGGCGAAGGCGAAGAAGGCGAAGGCGAAGAAGGCGAAGGCGAAGAAGGAGAAGGCGAAGAAGGAGAAGGCGAAGG
>JANNAY010000855.1:0-2810 GCA_031384945.1 Deltaproteobacteria bacterium | reverse complement strand
CGACGATTCACCCTCTCCGCTTGGGGAGAGGGTCGAGCGAAGCGAGGGGTGAGGTCTTGCGGAGCGGGCCACGGCGAGGTCTGCGTGGTCCGACGCCTGTTACGCTCGCCCCATGGGGAAACCGGGAATCTTCGTCGTGTTCGTCGTCGTCATTGCTGCCTGCACGGCACCGCCCAGCAGCGAAGGCGAGGGCGAGGGCGAAGGCGAAGACAACGTCGTCGACGACGAAACGCTGCGCGCCTACGTCGAGGCCGAGTGCTTCTTCACCGGCACCTGCTTGCGACAGGACCAGTTTGCGCCAGAGGCGATGAGCACCTGCGTCGATGACAACGTTGGTCTCTACCGTAACGAAGAGGCAGCCGGTCGCGTCTTGCGCGCCGATCAGATGGCGCTGTGCCGAGAGCAGCTGTTGGCGTGCGACGTCGAGCTCGTCGGCGACGCGCCCTGTCGCCGCATCGTCGATGGCGCCGTACCGCTGGGAGGTGCGTGTCGCGGTCTGGACTGCGAGTTCGCAAACATCTGCGTTCGTGATGGCGCTGGTTGCGGCACCTGCCTCGCGCCGCCCGTCGTCGGCGACGAGTGCGCCTTCACCTGTGCAGCCGACGCCGTGTGTGATCGTGGCCAAGAGCCCGCCCGGTGCGTCGTCGCGCCACGGCGGGGCGATGCGTGTGTCTCTGGAGCATGCGGCGGTGGTGCGGGCGGGGACGTCTGCGATGGTGGAGTCTGCGTTTCTCAGTTGCGCCAAGTCGGCGATTTCTGCGCTCAATTTTGCAACGGGCCCAAGCCGACAGGACTCTTCTGTGACGACGGTGTCTGCGCCGCGGCCGAGGTCGCGCTACCCGGTGAATCGTGCATCCCATTCGTCAATGGATCGTTCGAGTCCGCCGTGATGTGTATTGAAGCCTCACAGCGTCACAGCGTCTGCAGGGCCGACGGGGACAGCGGCATCTGCGTCGCGTTCGTCGACGCTGGCGACGCGTGCGACGACGTCCACAGCTGCGGCAACAGCGTCTGCGTCGACGGCGTCTGCGTCGTCACCGCCGACGGCGACGCCTGCGACGACGGCGACTGCGGCCCCTCCTCGTTCTGCGACGGCGTCTGCACCGCCCGCGGCGACGTCGGCGCGTCGTGCGTCGAGAACCGCGCGTGCACGAACCGCAACTGCGTCGACGGCGTCTGCACAGACCGCCCCGTCGACACCTGCGTGCTGCCCGACTGACGCCCAGACGGGTTGACCGTCGACGTCGCGCAGTGTCCGTTGTCGCCATGAACGACAAACCCCGCGTCGACGGCCGAACCCCACTCGAGATGCGCAAGGTGACGTTCGAGACGAACTACATCGCGCACCACAAGGGCAGCGTGCTCGTCAGCTTCGGCGCGACCAAGGTGCTGTGCGTCGCCACCGTCGAAGAGCGCGTCCCCCCGCACCGCAAGGGGTCAGGAGGCGGCTGGCTCACCGCCGAGTACGCGATGTTGCCGGGGTCGACGCACGACCGAAAGCAGCGCGACAGCGCCAAAGGCAAGGTCGACGGCCGCAGCGTCGAGATCCAGCGGCTCGTCGGCCGCGCGCTGCGCAACGTCTTCGAGATCGACCTCGTCGGCGAGCGGCAGATCACCGTCGATTGTGACGTCATCCAGGCCGACGGCGGCACCCGCACCGCCGCCATCACCGGCGGCTTCGTCGCCCTCGCCTTGTGCGTTCAAGATCTCTTTGATCGCAAAATGTCGATGAAGGCGAAGTCTTTGAAACAGGTGCTGACCGCACAGGTCGCCGCCGTCAGCATGGGCGTCTGCGACGGACGCGTCGTCACCGACCTCTGCTACCTCGAAGACAGCAAGGCCGAGACCGACCTCAACCTCGTGGCCCGCAGCGACGGTGGCATCGTCGAGGTGCAGGGCACCGCCGAGGGCGCGCCGTTGTCGCGCAAAGAGCTCGACCAGCTCGTCGATCAGGGGCTCGCGGCCATCGAGGGGCTGTGCGCGGCGCAGCGCGAGGCCCTCAAGGGCATCTGGTAGCAACAGCATGAAGACGCTGCTGCTCGCGACCAACAATGCGAAGAAAGCCAAAGAGCTGCGAGAAATACTTTGCCCTCCGGGCGGCCCTTCGGGAATTGCTCAGTCGCGGTTCATGGTGAAGACGTTGGCCGACGTGGGCATCGACGTCGACGTCGTCGAAGACGCCCCCGACTTTCGCGGCAACGCGTGGAAGAAGTGCCGCGAGATCGTGGCCGTCGTGAAGGCGCGCAAGATCGCCGTCGACGTCGTCATGGCCGACGACAGCGGCCTCATCGTCGACGCCCTCGACGGACACCCCGGCGTGCGCAGCGCCCGCTTCGCCGACGACGCTGGCTATGTGGTTGCCGGCCTCGACAAAGACGCGCGCAACAACCGGCTGCTGCTCACGTTGCTGGCGCCGGTCCCTCAGGAGAAGAGAACCGCCCGCTTCTGCGCCTGCGTCGTCGCCCACGACGTCGGCAGCGGCAAAGACGTCGAAGCCGTCGGCTTCGTCGAAGGTGCCATCGCCAGCGACGAAGAAGGCGGCGGCGGCTTCGGCTACGACCCGCTCTTCATCGTCACCGAGGTCGGCCAACGCATGGCCGCGCTGTCGCCCGACGAGAAACACCGCATCAGCCACCGCGGGCGCGCGCTCGAGCAGCTGCTGCCCCAACTCTGAGGCACGCGGAACCGCGTCGTTGCCTTGTGTTGCTCGCGCCGCAGAGCCCCCAGTACCCCTTGAGATGCCCGGGCAGGGAAGGGCGGGAGATGGGTTTGCCCCCGCGCAGCGGGGGTACTGGGGGCTCTGCGGCGCG
>JANNAY010000586.1:0-2359 GCA_031384945.1 Deltaproteobacteria bacterium | reverse complement strand
TCGACCTCGACGGCACCCTGTTCGACAACGGACCGCGCACCTGGCGCATCTTGTTGGAGTTCGCCGAGCGCCACGGCCACGCCGAGCTGACGCGGGCGCTGGGGCACGAGCCCATGATGCGCTTGCCGTATGTGCTCACAGAGACGCTGGCGCGCTTGAGCGTCAGCGACGCCGCCGTCGTCGAGAGCGCCAGCGCGTATTGGAAGTCGCGGTTCTTCACCGACGACACTCAGAGCCACGACATCCCGATCGCCGGCGCGCTCGCGCTCGCCACCGCCGTCTACGAAGCCGGGGCCAGCGTCGTCTATTTGTCGGGACGCGACGTGCCCAACATGTTGATCGGCGTGTGCCAGTCGCTGCGCGCGCACGGCTTTCCTGTCGGGCTCGCCCGCACCGCTGTGGTGCTCAAGCCCGACTTTCACGACGACGATCTTGTGTTCAAGAAGTCGGCGTTCTCGTTCATTGACTCGATGGGCACCGTCGTGGCCACCTTCGACAACGAGCCCGCGAACTCGAACGCCTTCTACGACCGCTGGCCCGACGCCGTGCACGTCTTCGTCAACACGCAGACGGCGCCGAACCCGCCGCCGCTGCACGCCGCTGTCGTCTCCGTCGACGATCTGCTCTGACCTGCGCTGACCTGCGCTGACCTGAGCTGACCTGACCTGAGCTGACCTGACTGACATGAGCTCTGAGCTGACCTGAAGCTGAACGAGGCCCCCGATGGCGATTCTGATCCTGCTCTTGGCCATCGGTGTCGTCGTGTGGCGCCTGCCCAAGGTCGAGCTCGGCCATTCGCAGGCGTACAAGACACGGCGCATTTTCAACTGGGTGCCCCTCGGCCTCACCTATGCCTTCTTGTACTTCGGTCGCTACAACCTCGCGGCCATCAACAGCACGCTCGACAAGCTCGACCTGCTGTCCAAAGCAGAGTTCAACTCCATCGATGGCATCGGGCAAATTGTTTATGGCCTGTCGTTTCTCATCAACGGCCCGCTGACCGACAAGCTGGGCGGCCGCTTCACGATCATCCTCGCTGCCGGCGGCTCGGCCCTGGCCAACGTTGGCATGGCCGTCTTGATGTCGATGGCCGCCGACAAGTCGATCGACCGCGACCAACTGGTGACCGGATTGACCGTGGTCGGCGCGCTCAACATGTACTTTCAATCGTTCGGGGCCGTCTCGATCGTGAAGGTGAATGCGCCGTGGTTTCACGTTCGCGAGCGCGGCATGTTGGGCGCGCTCTTCGGCATTCTCATCTCGCTCGGCCTCTACTTCGCCTACGACTGGTCGAAGTGGATCCAGAAGAACGTCTCGATCGTCGCGGTCTTTGGCATCCCCGCCGCCGTGCTCGTCGTCATGGCCGTCGTCGCCATCGTCATCATCAAAGACTCACCCAGCAAAGCTGGCTTTCCCGACTTCGACACCGGCGACGCCTCGTCGGGCAACACCGAGAACCTCGGCGTCTTTGCGGTCGCCAAGCGCATGCTCTCGCAGCGCGTGATTCTCTTGCTCGTGGCCATCGAGTTCTGCTCGGGCTTCATGCGGCAAGCGGTGATGAAGCAGTACCGGTACTACGCTGAAGCGGTCGGCGAAGCCGATGGTTTCGTCAATCAAAATTGGGGCCTTCTGACCTGCGTCGCCGGCATCCTCGGCGGCGTCTTCGCCGGCCTCATCTCTGACTACGTCTTCGGCTCGCGCCGCGGCCCCGTCTCGGCCGTCTTGTACGGCGGCTTGTTCTCCGGCGCCGTCGTCGCCTCGTTCACGGCGGGCAATCCGGTGCTGTCGTGGACGGTGGTCTTCATGTCCCTCTGCGTGATCGGCGTGCACGGCATGCTGTCGGGCACCGCGTCGATGGACTTTGGCGGCTCGAAGAACGCCGGCGTCGTCACCGGCATCATCGACGGGTTCGTGTATTTGGGCGGCGCGTCCCAGGCGTTCTTGTATGGTGCGTTGTTGCCGACCAAAGAGGCATCCAAAGCAATGACGTCAGAGCAGCTGACCGCGGCGTGGACCATCTGGCCGCGCGCGATGGTCCCGGTGGCGCTCATCGGGTTCTTGCTGTGCACGCGCGTGTGGAACGCCAAGCCCAAGCCGGGCGGCGGCGGTCACTGAACCGACAAGTCGAGCCCCGTGACGTCGTCGAGCGCGAAGGATCGCGACCTGAACGCGCCGCGCGGGGCGGGGCACCCCAGCCTCCCCCAGCCCCTCCTCCCCGTGGGCTGACGTTTCTGCACATCTCACCGAAGCGGGCCTCATGAATGTGGCGCCCCCTGCCCATGGGCTCAGGATTGGTCACATCGCGCGAGGCGCGAGAACCATTCCGTTGCCCGCGCCGCAGAGCCCCCAGTACCCCCGC
>JANNAY010000842.1:0-7911 GCA_031384945.1 Deltaproteobacteria bacterium | reverse complement strand
CCTGTGTGGTTAGAGGTAGGACAACCCCCCGAAGGCACGGGCGACGGACGTTGGCGAAGGCGGCGTGAGCGGGTAGGTCGCCGGCATGTTCTCGATCATCATCGGCGTCGTGGCGGGCCTTCTTGCTGGCGCTCTCGTCAGCGTCGGCTTCTCCACCTGGTGGGCTGGCCTGCTGCCGGCGCTCGTCACCTTTGGCGCCGTCGCCGTCTACCTCGTGTTCCGCGTGAACAAGCAGGTGCAGCAGGCGATGGGCGGCGTCATGGTCTTCATGCAGAAGCGCGACATCGAGGGCGCGCTCGCCTTGATGAAGACCGTCAAGACCCGCTACGGCCGCTGGGCCCCGTTCATGGGTTCGCAGATCGACGCGCAGATCGGCGCCATCTACTTCACCAAAGGCGAGCTCGAGACCTCGCGCTCGTACCTCGACCGCGCCTTCGTTCGCTCGTGGGACGCGAAGCTGATGCTCGCCGTCTTGAAGAGCGGCGCGTTGGACGACATCGAGGTCAAAGGCAAAAAAGGCGAGTCGTTGCTCGACTTGTCGAAGGCCAAGAAGCTCAAGAAGAAAGAACTCACCCTCGCTCCAGTCGACGATGAGATGGAGCGCACCGTGCGCTTCTCGGACAAGCAGGGCTTGCTCTGGTCGACGTGGGCATGGCTGCACTGGTCGAACGGCGACACCAAGAAAGCCCTCGAGATATTGTCGCGCGGCAAAGAGAAGCTCGGCGAGAGCGACCCGCATTTGAGCGCCAATCTTCTCGCGATCCAGAACGACAAAAAGATGAAGATGAAGGGCTACGGCCAGTCCTGGTACGCCCTGCACCTCGAGATGTCGGCGGCCGAGATGGAGCAGCGCCGTGGCCCGCAAATGAAAGGCTTCCGATAGTCGCCGGCGAGCGCGCCTCCGCCGATCGGCCGAGGGTACGGCTGCGACGGAGGCCGCGCGCCTCGTGGTACTTTTGCGACATGCAGCGCTTTGTCGTCGTCAGCGTCGTCGCCCTCTTCACTGCTCTGGCGTGCACGCCGCCGCCGCCGCCGCCGCCCCAGGGCGAAGGCGAAGGCGAAGAAGGCGAAGGCGAAGAAGGCGAAGAAGGCGAAGGCGAAGAAGGCGAAGGCGAAGGCGAAGAAGGCGAAGGCGAAGAAGGCGAAGGCGAAGGCGACGTCTGCGCGGGCGACGGCGGCTGCGGCGGCGCCGACGTCTGCGTCTTCGCCGACCCCGACGGCGACGGCTTCATCCTCGATGGCGTCTGCGCTGCCGCCCCCGCCGGCGGCGACGTCGGCGACGCCTGCGCCCCCGGCGGCGGCGACTGCGCCCGCGGCCTCTGCTTGAACAACCGCTGCTCGAAGCTGTGCGGCGACGCCAACGAGTGCGCCGCCGGGCAGGTGTGCCAGAGCCAGAGCTTCACCCTCGACAACGGCGACGGCGGCAACGCAGCCATCTGCTCCGGCGACCTCGCGCTGCCCGAGACGCCGTGCGGCCACGACGCCGACTGCACCTCGACAGGACGCCTCTGCAACACCTTCACCGACGACTTTCAGCTCATCTGCGGCTTCGCCGGCGGCGGTGCTGCGGCGGGCGGCCAGTGCGTCTCTGAGTTCTTTGAGAACCGAGCTGTCTGCCAGACCGGGCTCTGCGACGGCGAGGTCGCCGGCATGTGCACCCGCGCCTGCACCAGCAACGCCGACTGCGGCGGCGGCGCCGGCGGACTCTGCTCTGACTCGCCCTTCACCAACGTCGGCGGCAGCTACTGCGCCGAGCCCTGCGCCGTCGACGCCGAATGCGACCTCGTCGGCGGCCGCTTCTGCTCGCTGCGCGACAACCTCGCCGGCAACGGCCTCGACACCGTCTGCATCGACCCCCCCGGGCAAAAGCTCTTTGGCGCCGACGCGGCGTCGGGACAAGAGTGCACCACGAACCTGCAGTTCCAGGGCAAGTGCACGCGCCTCTGCCAGGTCGGCGGCTGCGTCGCGCCGCTGCCCAACTGCACGGCGGTGAACTTTCCCCGGCCCGGTGGTGGGGACCAGCCGGTCACGCTGTGCATCCCGTGATTTTGTCTTACATCTGACTACCTGATCTGGCGGAGCCGGCCTCAACGACGCAGCTGCAGGCGAATGCAGTTTGACCTCGAGGATGGGGTCTGGTTTTTCAGCCCGTCGTGCACGGAATTCGCGGTCGAACGGAGGAAGAAGAGACGGGCAGGGAAGTCACCACTTCCCCTGCCGATCGACTTTCAGTACCTTGAACGGGTGTTCAGGGCTTGAGCGAAAACCGACCTGGCGAGACCTAAAAGGGAGCATGAGATGAGCAGCACGACGAACAACGGCAACACCACCAACAACGGCACCGAGATGTCGCGCAAAGAGAAAGAGAAGACCCTCGATCTCGCCGTGCAGAACATCGAGAAGCAGTTCGGCAAGGGCTCGATCATGCGCCTGGGTGGTGACGAGACCCTCGCCGGCGACGTCGAGAGCATCCCCACCGGCTCGCTCGGCCTCGACCTCGCCGTCGGCATCGGCGGCCTGCCCCGCGGCCGCGTCGTCGAGATCTACGGCCCTGAGTCGAGCGGCAAGACGACCCTCACGCTGCACGCCCTCGCCGAAGCGCAGAAGAAGGGCGGCATCGCGGCCTTCATCGACGCCGAGCACGCCCTCGACATCAACTACGCCCGCCGCCTCGGCGTGAAGACCGACGACCTGCTCATCTCGCAGCCCGACACCGGCGAGCAGGCCCTCGAGATCGCCGAGATGCTGGTGCGCTCGGGCGCCATCGACATCCTCGTCGTCGACTCCGTCGCCGCCCTCGTGCCCAAGGCCGAGATCGACGGCGAGATGGGCGACTCGTTGCCCGGCCTGCACGCCCGCTTGATGTCGCAGGCCCTGCGCAAGCTCACGGGCTCGATCGCCCGCAGCGGCACCTGCGTCATCTTCATCAACCAAATCCGCATGAAGATCGGCGTCATGTTCGGCTCGCCCGAGACGACCACGGGCGGCAATGCGCTCAAGTTCTACGCCTCGATGCGCCTCGACATCCGCCGCGTCGGCGCCATCAAGAACGGCGAAGACGTCATCGGCAACCGCACCCGCGTCAAGGTCGTGAAGAACAAGCTCGCGGCCCCGTTCAAAGAGGTCGAGTTCGACATCATGTACGGCGAAGGCGTCAACAAGCTCTGCGAGCTCGTCGACCTCGGCAGCGAAGCCGGCATCATCGAGAAGTCCGGCGCCTGGTTCAGCTACGGCGGCACGCGCATCGGCCAGGGTCGTGACAACGCCCGCAACTGGCTGCGCGACAACCCCGACGCCCAGGCCCGCGTCGAGGCCGAGATCCGCACGCGCCACACGGCCTCGCTGCAGCCCTTGATCAACGCGCCGGCGCAGCTGACGCCGCCGAAGACCGAGGCGCCGTCGTCGTCGAAGGACGAGAAGAAGGACGAGAAGAAGAACGGGGCAAAGGCCGCCAAAGCCGCCGACGCCTGATCGTTCTCCGCACAAAAATTCAACGCATCCCGGTCTGGTCGCCGGGGGATGTGGCCCGGTCTCCTCGGAAGGGAGGATCCGGGCCACATCTCTTTTGTGTGCCCTGACGACGTTGGAGGAGACCGATGCAGACCGCTACGATGATGGACATGACGGACATGACGACGACCGAGCTGCTGGAGCATCTGCGGGCGGCGGCAATGAAGCTGCCCGAAGAGCAGCGGCGTCAGCTGGCCCAAGACCTCGAAGACACCCTCGATGTCGATGACGTCCTCGAGCTCGAACCCGAATACGCCGCCGAGATCGAGCGCCGCATCGTCGCCATCGAGAACGGCACCGCGACGACCCTCACGCTCGATGAGGTGCGGGCCCGTCTGCGCGAGCGGTTCGGCTGGTGAAGCTCGTCGTCGTCGAGCTTGCGGCCTACCTGGAGTTGCAAGAGTCGGTTGAGTGGTACGAGCAGCGCGAACCAGGAGTCGGCACGCGCTTCAGCGAGGCCGCGCTGGCTCGCCTGGATCGACTGCAGCAAGCAAGGCTTCGCCCCCTGAAACTCTCAGCGGTGCGTGAGGCGCGCTTCGTCGAGGTGGGCCACCCTTGGCCGTATCGCATCATTGTTTTGGAGTGGCCGAACACCCTCCAGGTCGTCTCCATCGCGCACCACCACCGGCAGACCGACCATTGGCGGAAGCGATAACGCGGTCGGCGCTGGCAGCCAGGTCGGTGACGATCGACGCCGACGGCAGGCGCTGACCGCCATCGCTTCGACGGCATCCAAGTTGAGGAGGCCGCGCATGACCGCCCACACCCGTGACCCGTCGACCTGCCGTGTCTGCGGGCGCGCGACATCGTCGCCGACGTCGTCAACGTGCTCCGTCGCCTGCGCCCGCGCCGGCCTCGACGACGTCGACGCCGAGATCGAGGGTGCCATCACATCTTTGCTCGCGGCCCGCGCCCACGACGCCACCATCTGCCCGTCTGAGGCATGTCGGGCGGTCTTCGGCGACATCGACGCCGACCACATGGAGCGCGTGCGCCGCGCGGCCCGCCGGCTGGTCGCGGCCGGCCAGGTGCAGATCACGCAGGGCGGCGTCGTCGTCGATCCGTCGCGGGCGCGCGGGCCGATTCGGCTGCGGCGCGTGGCAGCGTCGGTCGAGGTCCCACGCGTCCCGCGACGCCGTTGAAGAGGACGGGGTCGCAGGCCCCGTGGGCTACGCTCGCGACATGCGCGTCTGCTTGTTCTTCTTCTGCGTCGTCGCGGCCGGCTGCGGCGGCGGCCGACTCGTCGACAACGGCGCCGACATCGGTGACGTTGCCTGCAGCGACGACGACGGATGCGTGCTCGTCGCCTCAACCTGTGGCTGCAGCCGCGACGGCGTCGTCGTCGCCGTGCCCGCCAGCAAAGAAGTGCGGGTCGCCGACGAGCTGAGCAGCGCGATCTGCAACGACCTCATCTCGGACGACATCGGCTGCTTTGCCGACGACGCCATCTGCGATGGCACCTGCCGGCTGCACATCGCGGACGAACCGGTGCGCAGGCGCTAAGGTCACGCCATGCGTCTCCGCGCCGGCTTCTTCGTCTTCGCGTTCGTCTCCGTCGCCGGCGCCGCCGTGGCCGAAGACATCACCGTCGTCGTCGAACCCGTCAAAGGCAGCGAAACCCCCGTCAACGTCGCCAGCGCCGTCATCGACGCCCCCGCCGAAGCCGTGTGGAAGATCGTGTCGCACTGCGCGGACTACCCGACGACGATGGTGAAGATCGCCGCCGCCGAAGAGCAGAAGCGCGAGGGCGATGAGAACAGCTCGTTCATCACCGTCTGCAAGGTGACCGCTGACCTGCCGTTCCCGCTGCCTGACCTCGTCAGCGTGAGCCGCGCCGTGCACACCGTCGAGCCCGGCGTGAAGTACGTGCGCGCGTGGAAGTTGATCAGCGGCGACTACGAGATCAACGAAGGCTCGTGGACGGTGGTCGCCATCGACGACGGCAAGCGCAGCAAGGTCACCTATCGCCTGCGCGCCAAGCCGAAGTTGGCGTTGCCCGAGTCCATGCTTGCCGGGTTCACCAAAGACACGCTGCCGAAGGTGATGAAGAACCTGCAAGAGACGACGAAGAAGAAGTAGGCGTCTTCTTGTTTGCTGGTTCGCTGCATGTCGGGTCATTTCTCGTCGAGTGAGCAACAAAAAGGCGCCCACGTGAGGCGCCTTCTTGTTTGTCATGAAAGAGCAGAAGTCGATCAGCGCTTCTTCGCGGCCTTCTTCGCCGCCGGCTTCTTCGCCGCGGGCGCCGCCTTTTTCGCCGCGGGCTTCTTCGCCGCCGCCGCTTTCTTGGGCGCCGGCGTGCGCGCCTTCTCTTTCGCCTTCGCCGTCGACGTCGGCCGCTTCTCGGCGGACGGCGCCGGCTTGCGCTGCGCCTTGGCAGCGGTCGGTGGGGTCGTCGCCGGCTTCTCGGCCTTCTTCGGCTCAGCTTTCTTCGACGCGCCGGGCTTCTCGTTGGAGAGGTCGGAGGGCTTGGTGTTCTCGGCGGGCTTGTTGGCGTAGCTCGAGATGGTCTCGAGGGTGTTGGTCGAGAGGCGCGTCTGGTCGCGCATCGTCTTCTGCTGCGCCTTGCGCATCTCTTCTTCGAGCATCGGGCGAATCAAGCGCTCGTCGTCGAGGAACTTGCTGCGCAGCACGTTGGGGGTGCGCTCGCGGCGGTCCATCGGGTTCTCGTAGTCGCCGTCGGAGTGGCGGAAGATCGGCTCTTTGCCGAGGGGCCACAAGAACGACGCGGCCGGGCGCTCGGCGAGGGGCGCGGGCAGCGCGCGTTCGACGACGCGGACGTCGCGGGCGCCGCTGACCTTGGCGAGCTCGCCGGCGTGGGCTTCGGCGGCGAGGCGGACCGCGTTCAGGCGGTTGTTGTAGGGCTCGAAGATGTGGAACTCGAGCGTGATGCTGTCGCCGTCTCTGAACTGCCAGAGGCCGATGGCGCGGCCCTCTTCGCAGATGATCGACGAGGTGTTGCCCTGAGGGTCGTAGACCCACGGCGAGAAGCGCGGCTCGACGATGCGCGTTCGGTCGCGCCAGCCCAGGGGGTAGGCGTCCCACAGGGGCAAGAACAAGATGCGCTCGGGCACATGCAGCCCACCCTTGCGCGTGGTCTCGGCCATCTCGCGCATGGTGATGAGGCCCTCGCCGAGCCCGTCGACGAGGAAGCGGACAACTTCGCGGCCGAGCAGGTCGAGGATGTGGCGGACCTCGTTGGCGCCGAGGCCCGTCCACCAGACGACGTCTTCGAAGCGGGCGGGGCCGTAGGCGCGCAAGTAGCGGCGGACGACCTCGACGCGGGCCTGATCAGGGTTCTCGGTCGTGAGCTCGGCCCCTTCGAGCCAGTGCTTCACGAGGGCGTAGTTGAACTGGTTGCCCTTCCATCCCTTGCTGGTGGTGCGGGCGAGCACGCCGATGTCGCACAGCTTGCGCAAGAGCGTGCGTTCGACGTCGACACCGGGGCGGCGCTCTTTGCCCGGAAAGAGGATGTCGACGATCTGGTTCTCGGTCTTCTGCATCGGAAAGTCGGCGGTGCGCAGACGATCGGCCAGCCGCTGAATCTCGGGCTCGTCGAGCCCTTCGCTGCGCAGCCGCGACATGCCCGTCGACGACAACGTCTCGTGCAGGGCACGAAAGTAGAGCGGGTAGTCTTCGCTCGGCATCAAGAACAGCGAGCCGCGAAACGCGGTGGCGCGCAGCAGCGAGCGATCGTTGATGAGCGCTTCGTCGACGTCACCGAGGGTGAGCCCGGGCCGCCGCGCCAGCAGCGACAGGTACGCGATCGGGTTCGGGCCGTAGCAGCCCGGCCGCCGGTGGATGGCCTCAACCAACGTCTCGCCGTCACCAAACGAGTTCAACGTCGTGTGGTGGTACCGCTGCAACAACTTCAGCGGCGTCGACTCGTAGCTACCCTTGCCAGCCATTGACCGATCCTCTCGACGGGGACGACGTCCGAAAACGTCAGCGCCCGCCTATCCGGCTTCCGTTTTTCCGCAAACCCCCTCGTCGTCCTCGTCGACGTCGACGCGGTGCGTCACCAAACGGTCGTCCTTGCCGTCGACGTCGTCGCTGCGCGACGGTGCGCCATGACCCACCCCAAGATCGACTTTGACGCCGTCCCCGCCAAGAGCGGCAGCGGCTACCCACGTCGCTTTCACACCGTGAACGGCAACATCCCCGACCGGCGCTACCAGCCCTGCGCCCCCGGTTTGACCGCCTTTGGCGCCAGCCGCGTCGTCGTTCCTCCCGGTTCGTGCTCGTCTTTGCGCCACTGGCACAGCAAAGAAGACGAGCTCGTGGTCATCATCTCGGGCACCTGCGTGATGCTCACCGACGAAGGCGAGACCGTCATGGGACCGGGCGACGTCGCCGCGTTCCCCGCCGGCAGCGGCAACGGCCACTGCTTCGCCAACCGCTCCA
>JANNAY010000585.1:0-3833 GCA_031384945.1 Deltaproteobacteria bacterium | reverse complement strand
GCGGGGGTACTGGGGGCTCTGCGGCGCGGGCAACGGAATGGTTCTCGCGCCTCGCGCGATGTGACCAATCCTGAGCCCATGGGCAGGGGGCGCCACATTCATGAGGCCCGCTTCGGTGAGATGTGCAGAAACGTCAGCCCATGGGCAGGGGGCGCCACGCGCTGGTGGCCCGCCTCGTGGAACCGATGCCTCAGCGACGACGATGCAAGCTCGTTGGCGAAGACGGCGGAGCGCTCGTCGAGGGGCGTGACGAATCCTGAGAGCGATGCGCGTGACATCTGCGAAGCGGGCGCCGATGAGCCGATCAGGCCTGGCCGACAACGCCCGTCGACGACGACAACGCTGCCGCCTCGCGGGCCGCTTCGATGGACTCTTTCGGCAGGTACTTCTCGAGCTTCTGCAAAACGTCGAGGCGGGCGACGAAGTCAGAGATGTAGTCGAGCTTGTCGGTGTCGAGGCGCAGCACCTCGGACTGCGTCCAATTCTCGAGCCACTGATCGTACAATTCTTGCAGCAGCTTCAGGTATGACGTGGGAATGCTTTGTTCCATCGCGCGGCCGCGAATCTTGATGCGCTGTTTCGTCGTCTTCAACGAGCACGACAGGTAAATCAAAAGGTCGGGCGGGCGCAGCGAATTGCAGATGGTCTTGTAGAGCTCGGCATACGTGGCGAAGTCGCGGTCGCTCATGCGCTTCGACTGGTGCAGCGCCGTGGCAAAGATCTCGGCGTCTTCGTAGATGGTGCGGTCTTGCACCACGATGCCGGGGGTGCGATCGAGCTCTTGGTGGATGCGGAATTTGTGGGCGAGAAAGAAGACCTGCGAGTGAAAGGCCCACGCATCCATGTTCTGGTAGAAGTCGGCGAGGTAGGGGTTTTCGTCGTTGGGCTCAAAGAACGGCGAGACGCCATATGTCTTACACAAAAAGTCGACGAGAGTTGACTTTCCTGCACCGATGTTACCGGCGATGGCGATGTAGATGCGGGAGCCTGCCACCGAACCTCCAAAACGCTGAGCGGTGATCGCGCCCCCACGATCACCGACGTCGGGGCAGCGTCCCCCCGGCGCGTCGTCGTCGTCAACGGCGTCTTCTGCGGCGTCTCGGCACGCCGGGCGACGACGTCACCACGGCGTCACGACGACGGTGGCAGAAAACTCGCGGGCGGGCGGGCGAGTTGTCATCGTGCCCGGCATGTGTGCCACCCGCGCACCTTCGTCGTCGACGCCGCTGGCGCGCCTGGGAGAGATCGCCCAGGTGATGTCTCGTCATGGCTTCGCGCCGGCGTTGCAGACGATGCCGCTGCTGCGGGCCTTCGCCACCGACGACGACACCGCCCGCCGCGCCAAGCCCGCCGCCGCGCGCTTCACCGCCGTGCTCGAAGACCTCGGGCCGACTTTCGTCAAGCTCGGGCAAATCTTGTCGACGCGCGCAGACCTGCTGCCGCCCGACTTCATCGCTGCGCTGTCGCACTTGCAAGATCAGGTGCCGCCGTTCTCGGCCGCCGAGGTCAAACACGCCTTGCGCGAGGCCGGTTTGAGCAGCGCGGGCGACGACCTCGGCCTGCACTTCAGAAACTTCGACGAGACGCCGATGGCCTCGGCGTCGATGGCCCAGGTGCACGCGGCGACGTTGAACGACGGCACCGACGTCGTCGTCAAGATTCAGCGACCGGGCATCGCCGATCAGGTGAAGGGCGACAGCGAGATCCTGGTGATCATCGCCCAGCTGCTCGAGCGCGTCGTCGAAGAAGCCAGCACCTACCGCGCCGTCGACCTCGTCAGCGAGTTCAAAGACGCGCTCGCGCAAGAGCTCGACTTTCGCCTCGAAGGCAAGAACCTCGAGGCCTTTGCCAAGAAGAACGCAGGACGTCCGGGCATCCACGTGCCGCGCATCTTTCCGGCGCTGTCGGGCCGCACCGTGCTGGTGATGGAGCGCATTCACGGCCGGCGCATCACCGACATCGCGTCCGATCCGGTGCGCAGCGCCAGGATCATCGAGCGCCTCGTCGAGGTCGCCTTTGAGCACGTCTTCGTCGACGGGCTGTTTCACGGCGACCCGCACCCCGGCAACTTGCTCGTCGACGACGACGACAACATCTGCTTCATCGACTTCGGCCTCGTCGGCCGCGTGCCGCGCGAGACGCAAGACCGGATGTTGATGTTGCTGCTTGCGCTGTCGCTGCGCGACGTCGACACCCTCGCGCGGTTGGTCATCCGCCTCGGCGACGTCGAGGGACGCGTCGCCATCGCCCCCTTTCGCGTCGCCATCTCGAAGCTGCTCGACAAATACTTCGGCCTCGCCGTCGGCGACCTCTCGACGCCGGCGATCCTCACCGATCTGATCGATCTCTCGACGCGCTTCGGCATTCGCTTGCCGCGCGAGATGGCCATCTTGTCGAAGGCCAGCGCCAGCATCGACGGCATCGTCCGCGCGCTGCACCCTCGCTTCGATCCTTCGTCAACTGTCGCAAAGAGGGCCGAAGAGCTCTTGCGCGCCCGCCTCGACCCGCGCTCGCTCGAGGGCGGCGGCCTGCGCACCGCGCTGCAGCTCGCGCTGTTGGTGCAAGAGCTGCCCGCGCAGCTCGGCCAGGCGCTCAGCGACCTCGAGCGCGGGCAGATGCAGGTCACGGTCAAGAGCGACGCGCTCGAGAGCTTGAACAACACGCTGCGCGGCGTCGGCATGAGCGTGTTCGGCGGCATCCTCGCCGGCGCGCTGATTCTCGCAGGCTTCATCGCGCTCTACGCCTCGGGCTTGATGGCGGCGCGCGCTCTGCCCCTCGCCATCGTCGCCTTTGCCGCCGCCGGCTCGTGCTTCGGCGTCGCCTTTGCCTGGTACATCACCGGCGGCCGCCTGCCGAAGATCACCATCGCGGGGCTGCTGTCGCGTCGCCTGCGCCGCCTGCGGGACAGCGAGCAGCAGCGCGAGCCACCCAAGTGATTCGCGCCGAGCGCCTCGTGCTGCAAGGCCGCGCATCTTTGGCGCAGCGGCGCACCGCCCCGATGTCGTTCGTCGTCGACCGCGGCGTCACCGGCGTCGTGGGACCCTCGGGCGGCGGCAAGACCCTGCTGCTGCTCACCCTCGCAGGGTTGTTGCCGCGCGCCGTCGTCAGCGGCAGCGCCACCGTCGACAAAGCAGTCGGCCTCGTCTTCGCCAACGACGCCCTCGACGACGCCCGCACCGCCCTCGGCAACGTCGTCGACGCCGCCGTCGCTGCGGGCGTCACTTCTCCAGTTTTGCAAGCGTCAGAACTGTTGAAACGACTGGGCATCGACGTCGTGACGCAGCAGCGAATCCCGCGCGCGCTCTCGGGTGGACAGCGCAAGCGCGTGGGGTTGGCGCGCGCGCTGGTGATTCGCCCGCGCACGCTCTTGCTCGACGACCCGACGGCGGGCCTCGACCCCATCACGGCGCGGCAGATCGTCGACGTCGTCGAAGAGGTCGTCGCCGAAGCCGGCGCCTGCGCCTTGTTCGCGACGCAAGACATCGACACCGTGCTGCCCCGTCTCCGCCGCGCGCTCTGGCTCAACGGCTCCACCGAAGAAGTCGCCGGCGTCGTCGACGTAGCGCAGCTGGCGTCGCCGTTCGCGCCGCGGCCGTATGCGCCCTTTCTCGAGGTGCGCACGTGAGCCGGGCCGTGCAACGAACAAGAGCGGCGCGCAGCGCGCCCGAATTCTCCTCCCCGAAATTCGGGGCTGGGGGTGTTCTCCGCTCGAACCGCACAGGTCGCGCGCAGAAGACCCCCGGCCCCGAATTTCGGGGAGGGAACGTCGTGCCGCGCTGCGCGCAGGCTCTTCTTTTGTCATCGACGCACTTCGTCATTTCGTCGCAAGTGCA
>JANNAY010000821.1:0-2720 GCA_031384945.1 Deltaproteobacteria bacterium | reverse complement strand
GTTTCGGGGGGCCAGGGGGGCCTTCAGGCACGGGCGTCGACGAGCTTTCTCGCGACTTCCGAGCCCGGGGCTTCAACGTCGATGAGCCCGTTCAGCCCGCCTGCCACAAGAGCTCGTCGTGGCCGTCGAAGAAGAACAGCGTGCGCGCCTTCAACACCTTCGGCGGCGTGGGCTGCTCTGGTGGCTTCTCTTTCGGGTCCTTCTTCTTCTTCGGATCTTCGGGCGGCGCCGGCGGCAGCGGGTTCGACGGAATCACGCCGCCGACCTCGAGCAGCACCTCGGCCTTGCCGGCAGCGAGGTCGGCGGTCGACGCCCACACCACCGCGCGGTTGCGAGCGCCGCCGTCGGCGAGCAGCTCGACGGCAGCCGCCATCCACTCGCCGCCTTTGGGCAAGCGCACCGACGACGCCGACGCGACGCCGCCAGCGCGAGAGCCGTCGGGGCGGACGGCGTCGCCCTTCAAGACGATCTTCGCGTCTTGCAAGCGCGTCAGCGGACCTTTGACGACGGCGCCGTCTTTGTTGACGAAGGCGAAGGAGACGCCGTCGCCGTCGACGACGAGGTGGCGGCTGCGGGGCGCGCGCTCGCCGAACGGAGCCTCGGGCTTGCCGATCAGCTCGGGGGCGACCGCGAAGACGCCGCCGCCGCTGCGGGCGTTGAACAACCAGCCGCGGGCGCCTTCTTCGACGTAGTTGGCGTCGAAGTAGACGCGGCCGTCGGCGAGCAACGCGGCGTCGCCGAAGGTCTGCAGCGAGACGTTCTCGACGCCGCTGGGGTCGTTGCCGGTGCGGACGAGCTCAGAGAGGGCGCGGGGGTTGTCGACTTGTCCGACAAGCAAACGCCGCGGGTTCATGGCCCAGGTCGCGCCCGACATTTTGATGCCAATGTCGGCGTCGCCTTCGAGGAATTCTTCTTCGACGACGACGCTGCCGTTGCTGCTGCCGGCTTTGATGACGAAGCCTTGTGAGACGTTGGCGAAGTCGCCTTCTTTGGCGGCGGCGTCGACGACGTCGCCGGCCTTTCTCACGACGTAGGGCGCGCCGCCCCCCGAACCAGCAGCGCCACGGGCAAGCAGCGCCTGGCGCACCGCGCCCTTCTTGCTGTCAAAGGCGTCGACGGTGACGACGAGGGCGCCGCCGGGGGCGATGGCGACGTCTTTGACCTGCTGGATCTCGAGGTCAGAGATCTTGCCGCCGCGCGACAAGAGCTTGTCGTGCTCGCCCGTCGTGGCGCCGGCTTTGATGGTGATGAGCTGCGCGCCGCCGAGCACGACGACCGCGCCGCCGTCGTCGGCGACCTCGACGCGCGTGGGATTGCCGAAGCTCGAGAACGCGGCGAGGTCGATGGTGCGCGAGGTGACGGCGCCGCCAAAGGCGACGGACCAGACGACGACGACGAGGTCGCCTTCGAGGGTCTGCGCGCCGGCGGCAAAGGCGCCGATCGCGCGTCCACCGGCCCGCGGCGACAACCCCGTCGCCGCGTTCGGCGTCGCGTTTGTCGCCGCCGTCGGATCCGTCTTTGGATCCGTCGTCTTCGGATCCTTCGGGTCTTTCGGATCCTTCTTGGGATCGAGCATGCCGCCCTCTTTGGCGACCTTCTCCAACATGCCGCCGACGACGGGGAAGTGGCCGAACACCGGCAACGCGGCGGCGGCCATCTCGGCCGAGCCCTTGTCTTCGGTGAGGTTCACGAAGCCGGCGAGAAACGTCGTCAGCTGCACCAGCCCGACGAGAAACGCGGCGACCACGCGGCGCAGCAGCACCGGGCGGTTCTTCTTCTTGAGCGCGAGCACCGCGCGCACCGCCAGCACCAGCGGCAGCACCCACGCAAAGACGAAGCCCAGCAGCAGCGCACCGATGTCGCCGATGGCGCCGCGGGCAAAGGCGGCGAACGAGACGGCGGCGACGATGCCGAAGAAAAACCCGCCCACGATGATCAACGCCAACGACAGCAGCCGCCGATCGCCCGACGGTTTCTTCGCCGGAGCACCACCCAAGTCCACTGCCGCCATCGTTCACCTCAGCACACACCAGAAGCGCGCGCAGGATAGAGACAAAGACAACGTCGCACACGTTCCCACGGTCTCGCGCCGTCACGTCGTGCAGCGCCACAGCCTCGTCACGGCGCGGTGGCACCCCCAGTGCAGCCTGTTCGGGGATTCCAAACGCTGGAGGATCCCATGTCGAACTCTGACACCGTCCCTGACCTCGTGCCGCCGACGCCGCCGCCGCTGCAACCAAAGAAGCCGGCGCCGCTTTCACCGAAGACGAAAGTGCCCCAGCCACCGCGCCACGATCGCGGCGTGACCGTGCCGCCGGCGCACACGCAGAAGATCGCCGACGCTGGCATTCAGGTCCCCTTCATCGATCCCGCTGGCGACGAGACCGCCGGCGACGGGATCGACACCGCCGACTCGCCAGCCCCCCCAAAGAAGCCCTGAAGGAGGATGCGATGAAGATCAAAGACGTCATGAAGACCACCCCGATCACAGTCCGGCTCGACGACAGCGTCACCGAGGCCGCCAAGCTCATGCGCGACCACGGCGTCGGCTTCTTGCCCGTCGTCGACGAGAACCAGCGCGTCTGCGGCGTCATCACCGACCGCGACATCGTCGCCCGCGTCATTGCCTGCGAAGCACCGCCGAATTCGACGCGCGTCGTCGACGCCATGACCCTCGAGCTGGTGCGCGTGCACAAAGACGACGACATCGACGTCGCCGC
>JANNAY010000789.1:0-2180 GCA_031384945.1 Deltaproteobacteria bacterium | reverse complement strand
ACTTCGCGCACCCCATCGAGGGCCTCGCGCGCTTCCGCACGAACTACTTCGTCGACCGCAAGGGCATCGGCTGCGTGATGCGGCAGATCCCGTTCAAGATCCTCTCGCCCGAGAAGCTCGGCCTGCCGCCGAAGGTGCTCGAGCTCTGCTACCTGTCGAAGGGCCTCGTGCTCGTCACCGGGCCCACGGGATCGGGCAAATCGACGACGCTGGCGGCGCTCGTTGATTGGGTGAACGCCAACCGCAGCGACCACATCATCACCATCGAAGACCCCATCGAATTCGTGCACGAGCCGAAGAAGTGCCTCGTGCACCAACGGCAGGTCGGCGAGCACACGCAGAGCTTCTCAAAGGCCCTGCGCGCAGCCCTGCGCGAAGACCCCGACATCGTGCTCGTCGGCGAGATGCGCGACCTCGAGACCGTGGCCATCGCCATCGAGACCGCCGAGACCGGCCACCTCGTCTTCGGCACGCTGCACACGACGACGGCGGCGTCGACCGTCGACAGAATCATCGACCAGTTCTCGTCAGACCGGCAGGAGCAGATTCGAACGATGCTCTCGGAGTCGCTGAAGGGCGTCATCTCGCAGACCCTCTGCAAGAAGAAGGGCGGCGGACGCGTCGCCGCCCTTGAGATCTTGATTTCGTCGATCGCCGTGGCCAACATGATACGAGAAAAGAAGACGCACCAGATTCCATCATTGATGCAAACCCAGCGCGGTCAGGGCATGCGCACCCTCAACGACGCGCTGCTCGAGCTGGTGCGAAAAGACATCGTCGCCCCCGAAGAAGCCGTCGACAAATCCCTCGACCGCACGGCAATCTTGAAAGAGCTCAAGGCCCAGGGATTGATGTTGAACGTGCCCGACGAGAAGTAGCCGTTCGTTGGCTGCTCTTCGCTACTCTGCGGGCGGCTCGTCGGGACACGGCGCGCTGTCGATGCGGCTCAGCTCGATGAGGTTCCACGAGTTGTCGCCGTGGTTGCCGATGTGAAACAGGGCCATCGAGCCGGCGGCGATGTCGCGGTTGACGACGACGCGGGGCTTGATGATGTCTGACGACGTCGGGATGTCGACGATGGTGCTGCTGACGACGTCGCCGTCGATGGCGATGGCGACCTCGGCGGTGTCTTGGGGGAAGCTCGCCTGTGAAAAATAGAAGACGCGAATCTGCAGCTCGTCGCCCTTCTTGAGGTCGACGCCGATGGGCTGCTCGACGGTGGCCCAGCCGCAGCCGAAGCGGGTGTCGACCTCGACAGCCTGGTCTTCGCCGAAGTTCTGCACCTGAATCTCATCAGCGCTGCACAGCGCCGCACCCTCGGGCGCCGGCCACAGCGGGTCTTGTTCGTTGGGCACGAACGCCCACGCCGCGGGATCGACCATCGTCGTCCGCGTCTCGCACAGCGGCGCGGGCGGCTCTTCGCAGGCAGCGAAGACGGCGACCGCGCAGACGAAGATGAAGACGCGCACGTCGACGTTGTAGCCGCCGCAGCCCGCGTCGTCGACGGATCAGAAGTCCAAATGGATGTGGTCGCGCTCGAAGTTGCGTTGACCACCGTGCTGGCGGTGGCGTTGCCGGTGGAGACGTCGAGGTCGACGGCTTGGCCGCGGTAGTGGTTCGAGTTCGGCGAGTGCGAGCCGCCGGTGAGCGCGTTGATCATGATGGGTCCGCGCTTCGCCATGGCGACGAGCGACTGCATCA
Source organism: Deltaproteobacteria bacterium (assembly GCA_031384945.1). GTDB lineage: Bacteria > Myxococcota > UBA727 > UBA727 > VGSZ01 > VGSZ01. The sequence continues at coordinate 479 of JANNAY010000789.1, read as the reverse complement.
TCTTCAACGACGGCGTCACGTGGCCACCGGTGGCGGGCACGAAGGCCTTCTTGCCCTGCGCGAGCAGCTGCATGTTCTTGCGATCGCTGCCCGTCGACAGGCCGCTCCAGAAGCTGACGTTCTTCGAGTGCAACAAGAACTGCGCGCAGCCCTGCACGGTGTTGAGGCCCTTGGTGTTCTGCGCTTTCGCGGCGACGTGCAGGTGGTGCTGCTTCTCAAAGGCGCGCACAGCCTTGACGGTCTGCGCGGTGAACGTTCCGTCGACCTTGCCGGGGTTGAGGTGCAGCTTCTGGAGCAGCGCTTCGGTGTGCTTCACCGCCTGTGACTTCTCATTCATCGTCTGCGCGGGCGACGTCGCCGTCTTCGCCTCGATCTGCGACTTCTTCAGGCGGTTCCACGTCGCGCTGTCGACGCTGCCGGTGATGGGCAGGTGGTTCTTCGCCTGGAAGTGCTTCACGGCGGCGCCGGTGCGCTCGTCG
>JANNAY010000783.1:0-8762 GCA_031384945.1 Deltaproteobacteria bacterium | reverse complement strand
GCAGGATCTTTTTGTCCATGTCGTCGAGACCGAGCCGGTCGACGCCGAGGCGGTCGAGGGCAGAGCGGGCGACGTCGACGGTGATCTTGCCCTGGTGCAGCACTTCGGCGAAGTCGCGCAGGCGGCGCAGCAGGCGGTTGGCGATGCGCGGCGTGCCGCGGCAACGGCTGGCGATCTCTTTGGCGCCCTCGTCGTCGAGGTCGATCTCGAGCAGCGCCGCCGAGCGGTGCAGGATCGAGCGCAGATCTTCGTGTGAGTAGAAGTCGAGGCGGGCGGTGAAGCCAAACCGATCCCGCAGCGGCGAGGTCAACAGCCCCGTGCGCGTGGTGGCGCCGATCAGCGTGAAGGGCTTGAGATCGAGCGCGATCGAGCGGGCGTGGGCGCCTTCGCCGATGAGCACGTCGAAGCGAAAGTCTTCCATCGCCGGGTAGAGGTTCTCTTCGACGGCCGGCGTCAGCCGGTGGATCTCGTCGATGAACAAGACGTCGCCAGCGCCGAGGTGCGTGACCAGGCCAGCGAGGTCGCCCTTCTTCTCGATCGCCGGACCTGATGTCTGGTGCAGCACCGCGCCCATCTCGTGGGCGACGATGTGCGCCAGCGTCGTCTTGCCGAGCCCCGGTGGGCCGCACAGCAAGATGTGGTCGAGGGGCTCGCCGCGCTGTTTGGCCGCCCGCGCAAAGACAGCGAGGTTCTCTTTCAGCGCCTTCTGCCCGACGTAGTCGTCGAAGGTCTTGGGCCGCAGCGCATGATCGAGCTTGAGCTCTTCGACGCCCGCCTGGCGCTGCAGCAACCCGCGCGTCTCTGCACCCTTCGCCGCCACGACTACTTCTTCAGCGGCGCAGGCGGCGGCGGATTTGTCGTCGTCGTGTTCGTCGCAGGGGCCAGGATGCCCTTGATGATGCGCGACGAGACGTCGGGCAGCTTTTCGAGCAGCTTCATCTGCTTTGCTGGCGAGACCTCTTCGACTTTGACCACGGCGGTGTCGGCGAAGAGGGCGCTGGCTTCGGCGTTCTCGGCCTTGGGCCCGGCTTGCACCGTGAAGACGATGTCGGAGCCGCGCGGCGCCAGCGACGCAGCGACGACGAACTTCACGCTCTCGAGGCGCTTCTGCACGTTCTCGACGGCGGGGCTGGTGGTGCCGATCATCGCCGATGCGGCGGCGAAGCCGAGGATCTGCTTCACGTCGGGGGCACACATGACGTCGAGGCGCTTGTCTTTGGCGAGGGCGCCGCACAGCGCCGACGTCAACGCCGCGGCCTCTTGCTTCACCTTCGGATCGGACGGGGCGACGTCGTCGACGTAAATCAGCAGGCGGTCGGTGGTGCCCGATTGGGCGCTCGCGTCACCGGCTGTGATGGCGGCGACGATGGCGGCGCCAGACAACAGCGACAAGAAGAACGACGACGACGATGACGATGACGACGACGACGACGATGACGATGCCAGGGAGCGTGCTCGAGCCTTCATGCCGATCAACCTTTCCCTTTCGGCGCGGCAGGGGCCTTGGGCGTCTTCGCCGGCTTCTCTTCGACCTTGGCGGCGAGCGGCGGCAGGCCGAGCTGGGCACGGACCTCGTTCTCGAGGTTGGCCTTGATCTCTTCGGTGTAGCCGACGTGGACGACCTTCACGTTGCCGGCGGGGTCGAGCATCAACATATACGGCAGGCGCTCGGCGGCGTAGCGGCGGGCGACGACCTGGAAGCGGTCGTGCACGACGGGAAAGTGCACGTTGCTCGTCTTCGCGAGGTTGATGATCTCTTCTTTTTGCTCGTCGCCCTTGTCGATGCTGACGAGCATGACGCCGAGGCCCTGGTCTTTGTACGCGTCGTAGATGCGCGCGAGCTCGGGCATCTCTTTCTTGCAGGGGTCGCAGTAGGTGGCGAAGAAGCTCATGATGACGAGCTTCTTGGGCTCGTCGGGCTTGTCACCCGTCCACTTCGCCGGCCCCCACTTGACCGACTTCGGCGCCAGCGGCCCCGTCGTCACCTTCGGCGGCACGAAGTCGTTGACCACGGGCAGCATGAACTGGGGGGCGTTGGTGCCGACGGCGAGGCCTTCGGTGGCGCCGCTGGCGGGTTCGCTCGCAGCGACGTGCTGGGCGGCGAAGACGACGCAGCCGAGGGCGAGGGCGAAGGCGGAGAGCGGAAGGGACATACGCAGCACAGGACTCCTCAGGAGCGAATGAACGCCAGCAGTGAAGCGGCGTCGAGCGGGACTTCGGTCTCCGGGACGTCCCGGCTCGCCATCGTCTTCACCTTGACGGTTCGAGCGGCAATCTCGCTTGATCCCACCGTGGCCGACAAGCGTGCGCCTTGTTTGTCCGCGCTCTTCAACACGGCCCCGACTTTTCGCCCGCGCACGTCGCTGAGCACGCGCACGCCGGCCTTGCGCAGCTGGAAGGTGAGCGCTTCACACACCTCGCGGCCGGCGTCGTCAGCGCCGACGAGGGCGATGTCGGGTGTCACAGCTGTGGGCTCGGTCTTGAGCGCTTTCACCATCAGCACGAGGCGCTCGATGCCACCCGCGAAGCCGACGGCCGGCGTCGCGCGACCGCCGAGCGTTTCAACGAGCCCGTCGTAGCGCCCACCGGCGGCGACCGTGGATTGCGCGCCCAACCCAGCTTCGCCGACGAACTCGAAGACGGTGCGCGTGTAGTAGTCGAGGCCCCGCACCAGCTGTTTGTCGACGACGAACGGGATGCCCAGTCGCGTGAGGCCGGCGGTGACGGCGTCGAAGTGCTCTTTCGCTGGCGCACCGAGAAAGTCGAGCGGCTTGGGCGCGTCGTGGCACAGCGCCTGATCATTGCGATCTTTGCTGTCGAGGATGCGCATGGGATTTTGTTGCAGCCGGCGCTTGCTGTCGTCGCTGAGCTTGGCCTCGTGTGCGGTGAAATAGTCTTTCAATGCGACGGTGTATTGCCCGCGCTCGGCCGGGTCACCCAGCGTGTTGATCAACAGCTTTGTCGACGACGCCAGCCCGAGGCGATCGAGGATGGTGTGGATCATCGCCATCACCGTGACGTCCATGGCCGGCTGCGCGTAGCCAAAGGCCTCACAGCCGATCTGCGAGAATTGACGACGACGGCCGGCCTGCGGGCGCTCACGGCGAAACATCTGGCCGAGATAGAACACCTGCTCGTAGGCGTCGGCGAAGAGCTTGCCGTTCTCGATCATGGCTCTGACGACGCCGGCCGTGTTCTCGGGGCGCAGGCACAGCGACGTCGATGCGCCGCCCTCTTTCTCGGCCTTCTGGGTCTGCACATCGTCGAAGACAAACATCTCTTTTGAGACGATGTCGGTGCCTTCGCCGACGCCGCGCACGAAGAGGGCGGTCTCTTCGAGCAGCGGCGTGCGCACCTCGCCGAAGCCGTAGGAGAGGAAGACGTCGCGGCTGACGTGCTCGATGTGGCGCCATATCGCGAGGTCGACCTCAAAGAGGTCATCCATACCCATGACGGCGCGGAGCTGTTCCATGCCGCAGCCGTAGAGGACGACGACGACGACGTCAAAGACGGGATGAAGACGCTGACGCTGGCGGTTCGACGTCGTATGCGATCGGGCGTGAATCCAGAGCTCTTCTCGTGGTGTGAGGTCTCAGAGGCGGCGCTGCGCCAGAACGTGGCGGCGCTGAAGCGTCGGCTGGGCCCCGGCAAGAAGCTCGGCGTCGTCGTCAAAGCCGACGCCTACGGCCACGGCCTCGATGTCGCCGCCCCCGTCTTTGTCAACGCCGGCGTCGACTGGCTCGTCGTCAACGCCGCCCGCGAAGCCAAAGCCGTCAGAGCTGTCGTCGACAAAGACGTCGCCGTCTACATCTGCGGCCCCGTCCTCGACTTCGAAGCCGACGTCGTCGTCGCCGCCGGCGCCCGCGTCGTCGTCGTCGACGAAGCCGTCGTCGACGCCCTCGGCCGCGCCTCTGTCGAACGCGGCGTCGTCACGCCCGTGCACATCAAGGTCGAGACCGGCACGCACCGGCAGGGGCTGCTCGAGGGCGACGTGGTGCGGTTGGCCGAGCACGTGAAGCGCACGCCCGGTGTGGTGCTCGAAGGGCTGACCACGCACTACGCCGACATCGAAGACACCACCGACCACCGCTTCGCCGACAGCCAGCTTGAGCGCCTGTTGTCGGCGCGCGCCGCCGTCGAAAAGGTGCATGGGCCGCTGATGGTGCACTCGGCGAACTCGGCGGCGACGTTGCTCGACGAGCGCACCCACGGCGATCTCGTGCGCGTTGGCATCGCGTCGTACGGGCTGTGGCCGTCGAAAGAGACGCAGGCGGCGTGGCTCGAGCGGCGGTTGGCAGCGTCGTTGTCTGCCGCGTCGTCGTCGTCAGCGTCGTCACCGTCGACGCTGCCGGGGCCGGCGGATGAGACGCTCGGTCCGACGCTGGCGCCGGTGCTGTCGTGGCGGGCGCTGCTGGCGCAAGTGAAAGACGTGCCGCGCGGTGGCTTCGTCGGCTACGGCCGCACCTACCGCGCGACGCACGACTCGCGCATCGCCATCGTGCCGGTCGGCTACCACGAGGGGTACGACCGGCGGCTGAGCAACGTCGCCCATGTGCTCGTCGACGGCGTGCGCTGTCCGGTGCGCGGCCGCGTGTGCATGAACATGATCATGGTCGATGTCACCGATGTGCCTGGCGCACGTCCGGGCATGGTGGCGACCTTGTTGGGCTCTGACGGTGACGAGCGCATCTCGGCCGAGCAGCTGGCGGGTTGGATGGGCACGATCCACTACGAGGCCGTGTCGCGCATCCACCCGTCGGTGCCGCGGCTGTTGGCCCCCTGATCGCGCAACGACGACGACGGCGGCGCATCAAACGCGCTATGCAGTTCCGTATGCGCGCGCTGCTTCTCGTCGTTGCTGCCTCCTTCGCCGCCCTGACCCTTGGCGTCGGCGTCACGGCCTGTGACAAGGCCGAGATCAACAAGGCGCTGGGGCGCTACCGCGCGTACGACCCCAAGGCTGACGGCAAGGCGCAGATCGCCGCAGCTGTCGCGCACGCCAAGGCGGCCAACAAACACGTGCTGGTGCAGTTCGGCGGCAACTGGTGCGTCTTCTGCGAGGCCCTCGACAAGCTGATCGACGGCGACAGCGAGCTCAAGGCGCTGCACGACAAATACGTCGCCATCCACGTCGATGCTGGCGCCAACCCCGACCTCAACGACGTCTATGGCAAGCCCTATGACCTCGGGTTTCCCGTGCTGCTGGTGCTCGACGGCGACGGCAAGCTCTTGCACACGCAGGCGTCGACGGCGTTTCAGTCGCCGACGTCGGTGGGGCATGACCCCGCTGGGGTGAAGAAGTTTTTGGCGGAGTGGGCTGCGAAGTGAACTTTCGCGCCACCGGTCACCGCGTCGTCGATCTTCTCGCTGATCATCTCGATGCCCAAATCTCGGGCCAGACGACGCCGGTGCTGCCGCCGTTGTCGCCGCAGCAGGCGTCGGCGTTGTTCGACGGAGAATTCAAAGAAGAAGGCCGCGGCCCCGAAGAATTCGTCGCAGGCGTCATCGGCGACGTCGAGGGCGTCATCGCGGCGGCGACGAAGCTGCACCATCCCGGCTTTGTTGGTCACCAGGTGGCGACGCCGTTGCCGATGGCCGCGCTGATGGACCTCGTCGACAGCCTGCTCAACAACGGCATGGCCGTGTTCGAGATGGGCAAGGCCGGCGTGGGCATCGAGCGCAGCGTGCTGCACTGGCTCACAACCGTGGTTGGGTTTCCCCTTGCCACCACCGGCGGCGCCCTCGTCAACGGCGGCAGCATCGGCAACCTGACGGCGCTGCTCGCCGCGCGCCAAGCCAAGAGCACCGACGCGTGGAAGCGCGGCGTGCGCGCGCAGCCCCTCTGTGTCTTCGTCGCCGACACCGCCCACTACAGCGTCGCCCGCGCCATCAGGGTGATGGGCCTCGGCGACGAAGGCTGCGTCAGCGTCGCCGTCGACGACCGCTTGAAGATCGACATCCCGTCGCTGCGCGCGGCGATCGAAAAATCGATCAAGCAGAAGAAGAAGCCCATCGCCGTCGTCGCCTCCGCTGGATCCACCGCTGGCGGCGCCTACGACGACCTCGACGCTGTCGCCGACGTCTGCGCCGAATTCGGCTTGTGGTTTCATGTCGACGGCGCCCACGGCGCGCCCCTCGCGTTGCTTCCTGAACGCGCGGCGCAGCTGAAGGGCATGAACCGCGCCGACTCGGTTGTCGCCGACTTTCACAAGATGCTGTTGATGCCGGCGTTGGTGACCGGTGTGCTTTTCAGAGACGCCAAAGCCGGGGCCAAAGCCTTCGACCAAGACGCTGGCTACTTGTTCGGCGACGTCGACGACGACGCGTGGTCTGACGTCGGACGGCGCACGATCGAGTGCACCAAGAAGATGCTGGGTCTGAAGGTCTGGGCCTGTTTGCGCGCCTATGGTGTCGCCTACTTTCGCGATCATGTGCGTGCTTGCTGCGACAAGTCTCTCGCCTTTGCGGCGATGATCGAGGCCGATGAGCGGCTCGAGCTGCTCGTGAGGCCCGAGGCCAACATCGTGTGCTTTCGCGTGCGCGGCAAAGACGGCGGGCAGCAGGCGGCCATCCGCAAGGCCGTCATCGACGACGGCAACTTCTACTGCGTGCAAGTTCACCTGCATGCGCGCGGTCTGGCCAAAGAGCGGCAGGGGCTGTGGCTGCGCACGACGCTGCTGAATCCGGCGACGACGACGGCGCACCTCGCTGAGCTGCTGCGCCTCGTGCATGCGGTCAGTGAAACGAACGCGCGCTGAAGGGAAATTCCAATTGAGCGCCGTCGTCTTCGATGTCGGCGCTGACGGCAGCGACGTCGTCGGCGATGACGTGGACGACGCCGTCTTTGTTTTCGATCTTGCCGCGAAACAACAAGAACGAGGCGCCGACGACGGTGGCGTGCCAGCGGTCGAAGTCGCGGCCCCAGACGACGACGTTGACCATGCCGGTCTCGTCTTCGAGGGTGACGAAGCAGGTGCCGTCGGCGGTGCCAGGGCGCTGCCGTCCGATCACGAGGCCGGCCGTCGTTCCGCGCCGCGCCGTCGTGGATGCGTTCACCTCGCGCGCGGTCAACAGACGTTCGCGTCCGAGCAGCTTCTTCAGGCGCCCGCGCAGGTGGTTCATCGGGTGATCGTGCAGCGAGATGCCGGTGTGGCGGTAGTCCATCAGCAGGAGCGCCGGCGCATTCGCGCGGGGCAGGGTGTCGCCGACGTCGTCGTCACGCAGGGCCGCGAGCAGCGGCGGACGATCGACAACGGCGTTCCACACGGCGGCGCGACGGTGGGCGGAGACGACGTCAAAGGCGCCGGCGCGGGCCAACGCTTGTCGCTCTTTCTTGTTGAGTGAACAGCGGCGGGCGACGTCGGCGACGTCGACAAAGGCGCCCTGGGCATCGCGTTCGTCGGCGATGCGGCGGCCGCTTGCCTCAGAGAGTCCCTTCACCAACCGCAGGCCCAAACGGATCGCCAGCTTGCCTGTCGAGACGGGGTCCGCGTGCAGCGTGCAGTCCCAATGCGAGTCGTTGACGGTGACGCCTTCGACGACGACGCCGTGGCGCTTCACGTCGCTGATCAGCTGTGACGGCGCGTAGAAGCCCATCGGCAGGCTGTTGATCAAGGCGGCGCAGAAGGCAGCGGCGTGGTGCACCTTCAAATACGCCGAGACCCAGGCGAGCCGCGCGAACGACGCGGCGTGGCTTTCAGGAAAGCCGTACTCGCCGAAGCCTTGCACTTGACTGTACATGCGCGTGGCCATCTCTTCAGAACAGCCAAGGCGCATAAAACCGGTGATCAAGCGCTCTTTGTGAAGCTCGAGCCGACCGCTCTTGCGCCAGGCGGCCATGTCGCGCCGCAGTTGGTCGGCCTGGCCGGGGGTATAGCCGGCGCCGTCGATGGCCATCTTCATGACCTGCTCTTGAAACAGCGGCACGCCGAGGGTGCGCTCGAGCACCGGCCGCAGGCGCTCGTGCGGCATAGTCGGCTGTATGCCTTTGCGCAGATTTTCTCGTGCTTTCAAGTATGGGTGAACCATGCCACCTTGGATGGGGCCAGGTCGTACAATCGCGACCTGCACGACGAGGTCGTAGAAGACCCGCGGTTGCAGCCGCGGCAGCATCGACATCTGCGCGCGGCTCTCGACCTGAAAGACGCCGATGCTGTCGGCTTTGCAGAGGGCGTCGAAGACGACGGCGTCTTCGGCGGGAATGGTGTGCAGGTGCTGTCGCTCGCCGCCGTGGTCAGCGACGAGGTCGAAGGTCTTTCGGATGCACGTGAGCATGCCGAGGCCGAGCACATCCATCTTGAAGAAGTGCAATTCGTCGACGTCGTCTTTGTCCCACGGCAGCACCGTTCGATCGGCCATGCGCGCCGGCTCGACGGGCGCGACGCTCGTGATCGGATCGCGGGTGAGCACGAAACCGCCGACGTGGATGCCGAGGTGGCGCGGGTGTCCTTGCAGCCGCTGCGCGTAGAACAGCGTCTGTTGCACGGCGTCGACGTCGACGCCGGCGTCTTTCAATTCACGCGGCAGCTCGCTCATCACCGAGTGGTGCATCAACCCCGAGATGCGCCCGGTGATGGCCTCGGTGAGACCAAAGGCCTTGCCGACTTCGCGCACGGCGCTCTTGCCGCGAAAGGCGATGACCTCGCTGACCATGGCCGCGTGGGTGCGTCCCCAGCGCCGGTAGATTTCTTGAATCACCTCTTCGCGGCGCTCGTGCTCGAAGTCGACGTCGATGTCGGGGGGCTCGCCGCGCTCTTTGGACA
>JANNAY010000702.1:0-1826 GCA_031384945.1 Deltaproteobacteria bacterium | reverse complement strand
CGGCGTCGACGCCGCGGTCGGCGCCGGATACGTCGTGTTGCCAGCGCCGTCGACGACGCCGTCGACGAAGAACACGTCGAGGTTGCCGGCGGGCGCGACTGCGCTGCCCTGGTTCTTCAGCACGACTTCGAAGGTGGTGTCGCGCACGCCGTTGACGGCGATGACGTCGTTGTTGGTCAGCGTGCGCGAGACCGGCGTGTTGTGCGCGCCGCCGAAGGTGAGGCGCGAGTCGGGCTGGGCGATGAAGCCGCGCGGGTGCACCAAGCGCGTCGACGCTGGATAGAGGTCGGGTCCAGAGCCGCTGAAGCCGGGGCGGTCGGCGACGGTGACGACGACGTAGAACTCGCGGAGCGGCTCGCCTCGGGCGGCGTTCGCCTGGGCTTGCACGCGAAAGAAGTGGGCGCCCGGAGTGGTGTTGTAGGGGATGTCCCACTGCAGGTTGGTGCCGTTGATCGACGCCTCTGGCGGCAGCGCCACGCAGCCGGTGCCATTCAGCGACGTGCACTTCTGCGCCACCGTCGAGGTCGTGAAGAAGTCGAGCCGGCTGTGCCGCCGCAGGGCGATTTGAAAGCGCGTGCCCTCGGGCATCGGCGTCACGGGACCCTGGCCAATGCCCAGCGAGGTGCCGACCTCGCAACGCTCGACGGCGTTCAGCGAGCAGCCCGTCGCGTCTTCAAGGCTGCGGCAGGTGCGGCAGATCAAAGAGCACTCGTCGGGCAGGTCGTAGAGGATCTCGTTGCCGCCGGTCACGCCGTGCACGGCGAGGATGCTGTTGCCGCCGCCGGTGTGAATGCCGACGGCGTCGCTGCGGCCATCTTGGTGGGCGACGAGGTGCAGCGAGCGATCTTCGATGACCGGAAGGAAGAAGCCGACGCCGATTTGGAAGACCGATTCGTCAAAGGGCTGCTGGCTCAGTCCTGTGATGCTGATGCCCGGCAGCCGGGCGCCGACGTTGCGGCAAACGCCGTCGCCGTCGCGCAGCGTCGTGGTGTCGGCGTCGCACGTCGCCGCTGGCGGCGCAGTGGTCGCGTCGTAGACGCCGAAGTCGGTGGTGTTGGCGGCGCCCGGGCTGCCTGCGCTGACGAAGCAGGTGCCGTACTGCACCGTCTGTTGCGCGGTGTAGGTGGTGCCGAAGTTCGTGATCGACGGCTGGGGCGCACCCGATGGGTAGACGAGAAAGTCCCAGAGGTAGCGGTTCGGAAACGAGCCGGTGAGGCGAACGTTGTATTCGCCCGTGCAGGGCGCGACGAAGCCCTCAGCGCCGCCGCAGCTGCCGTCGAGGCTGTTGTCGACGAGCAAGGGGTTGGCGAAGCCGCAGCTGCCCTTGTTGGTGTCGAAGTGGATGTCGAGGGTGGTGTTGCCGTCGCAGACGCCGTCGACGGCGAGGGCGTGTACGTCGAGCACGTCGCCAGCGTTCAGCTGAATGACCGTGACGTCGGGATCGCCGACCTGCAAACGCCCGACGAGGGGGCGAAAGCCGCCGTCTGACGACTGCGCCACTTGAAACAGCGTGTCGTTGCCCAGGCCGACGTTCTCGTTCTCGCTGTCGGACTGACCGATGACGAGCAGCACATCGTCGACGGTGGCGTCGCCGTCGCGGTGCGAGACCTCGAGGTAGAGCGGGCCGTTGCTGACCGGATCGAAGCGCAGGTGCGAGCAGATGCTCGGTCCGTCGTCGTCGTTCTGGGCGACGACCGTGGGGTTGCCGCTGTTGTCGAGCGCCAGCAAGCGCAGCAACGTGTCGCCAGGACAGATGCCGTCGCGCCCCGTGGTGCGCAGGTCGAGGGGAAAGCCCGTGACCGGGTGCAGGCGGTAGAGGTCGATGT
>JANNAY010000668.1:0-1974 GCA_031384945.1 Deltaproteobacteria bacterium | reverse complement strand
CTGTTGGTGCCCGCTGTCGACGAGCTGCGGATTCACCCGGGTGTGTTCCCGGTCGATCGTCGCCACAATGCGAAGATCGAGCGCGAGAAGCTCGCCCGCTCGTAGGTCTGAGCCGAAGAGGGGCGCCATGGTCGTCGTCGTCGTCGTCGTTGTCGCCGTTTTCGCCGCCGCGGCCCCCGCGCCCAGCGCACCGCCCGAGCCGCTCGATCGCCGCGCCTTTGTGCTCGACGCCGTCGTCGAGGGCCTCGCCGCCGACGAGCGCGCCGCGCTGACCCGGGCGCTGACCCGCGCCGTCGCCGCCCACGACGTCGTCGCCACCAACCGCGAAGAGATCACCGCCCTCGCCGGACACGAGGCCGAGCGCCAGCGCGTCGGCCCCTGCGACGACGGCGGCTCCTGCCTCTCCGAGATCGCCGGCGCCTACGGCGCTGCCGTCGTCGTCACCGCCCGTGGCGCCCGCGTCGGCGGCCGCTTCGTCGTCGACCTCGCCCGCTTCGACGCCAACGCCGGCGCCGTCGTCGGCCGCGGCGTCGTCGTCGGCGACGACATCGGCGACCTGCTCGATGCGCTGCCGGCGGCGGTGAACGAGCTGATGCCGCGGTCGTCATCGTCGGCGTCATCGTCGTCGTCGGCGTCGGCGGCGACAGCGACGGAGACAGCGCCGACGTCGACGGAGCCGGGGTCGCAGCTGCTGGTCGCCCTCGGCGCCACCGGCGTCGGGCTCGGCACGGTGGCGATGTTGGGCTCGGCGGTGGTGCTGACGACGCCGTCAGAGCCCGACCAGCTGCCGCTCGGCTTCGGCTTGCTCGGCGTTGGCCTCGTGCTCGCCGCCGGCGGTACGGTCGCCGTCTTGATTGGAGCCCAGCCGTGATCGTCGCCGTCGCCGCCGTCGTCGCTGCCGCCCACGTCATCGTCGTGGACGCCGGCGGTGGCGCCGACGCCGTCGCCGCTGCGGTCGCCGCCGCCAACGACAACGGCGACCACGCCGTCGCCCTCGACGCCGTCGACGCCGCTGCCCTCGAAGGCTGCGCCGCCGACGACTGCTACGTCGAGGTCGCCGCCGCCCACGGCGCCGAATTCGTCGTCGTCGTCCGCAACGACGGCGTCGTCGACAAATTCGACGTCGGCTCCGGCGACGTCGTCCCGCCCGCGAAGGTCGAGCCGGCGCCCGAGCCGTTGCCGACCCCGGCGCCGAAAGCACCGCCAGCGGCGACGCGTCCGCCCCACGACGATCGGCCCGTCTCGGCGACGGGAACCATCGTGCAGATCGTGGGTGGGGTGGGGGCCGCGGTCGGCGCGATCAGCATGGGGCTGGGCGCGGTTTCGCTCCTGCAGCCGGGGGCCTCTGAGCAGCACACGACCGGCCTCGCCCTGGTCGGCGGCGGCGGCCTCGTCGTCGTCGCCGGCTGCGTCGCCTACGGCATCGGCGAAACGCTGCGCGAGTAGGTCAGCGCCAGCTGGGTGGCTGTTGCAGGTCGCAGATCGCCAGGCGCTCGGCACCGGCGACGACGGCGCGCCACGCTGCGTCGAGGGTGGACACGACGAGCACCGGCGACGGCGGGGGCGAGAGCCAGTGCAGCGCGCGGATGATGCCGGTGTGGATCGGGTTGCCCGTCACGAGCACCGAGAGTCCCACCGCCGCCGCGTTCATCGGGGCGCCGCGCTGCATCCAGGTCGACATGTGTCGGCGGTCGGCGGCGTTGACGGTGCCGTCGGTGTGCCGCAGGTCGCAGACGGAGATCAGCCATGTGCCCGCGCGCTGCGCCGCCAGCACCTGCTCGTCGTGCCAGCGCGCGAAGCGGTCGAAGTCAGTGCGCGTGAAGGCGTCGCGAAAGCGCGCGTAGATCAACGGCGACGCGCTGGCGTCGAGCACGTCGAGGTGGGCGTCGGCCAGCGCAGGTGCTGTGTTCATGCGCCGACCGGCGTGTGGGCGGTCGCTCGGTGCTGCTCGAGCAGGCGGTCGGCGGCGGCGAG
>JANNAY010000645.1:0-6191 GCA_031384945.1 Deltaproteobacteria bacterium | reverse complement strand
CGGAGCTGCGCGATGGCCAACCTCGTGAACATGTCGTGGGATCCGATCACCCGCATCGTTGGGTCGTTGGGCATCCACACGAAGATCGACTTCGAGAACCGCGTCGTGAAAGAGTGTCACTCGACATCGTCGATCTTTCGTGGTTTCAGTCTGCTCTTGAAGGGCAAAGATCCGCGCGACGCCGGCTTCATCACCAGCCGCATCTGCGGCATCTGTGGCGACAACCACGCGACCGCCGCGCAGTACGCGCAGAACATGGCCTTCGGCGTGCGGCCACCGCCCATCGCCGAGTGGATCGTGAACCTCGGCGAGGCCGCCGAGTACATGTTCGACCACTGCATTTTTCAAGAGAACCTGGTGGGCGTCGACTTTTGCGAGCAGATGGTCAAGGCGACGAACCCCGGCGTGTGGCGGAAGGCTGTGACGACGTCAGCGGCGGGCTCGGCCATTCATGGCTACCGCACGATCGGCGACATCATGAGCGCGCTGAACCCCTTCGAAGGCGCGCTCTACAAAGAAGCCCTGCACGTCGCCCGCTACACGAGAGAGATGTTCTCGCTGATGGAGGGGCGGCACACCCACCCCAGCACCATCTACCCCGGCGGCGTCGGCACCGTGCCCACGCCGCAGCTCTTCACGGACTACCTCGTGCGCCTCGCGCGCTACGCCGAGTTCATCAAGAAAATGGTGCCGCTGCACGACGACCTCTTCGACTTTTTCTACGACGCCTTGCCGGGATATGAAGCAGTTGGAAATCGGCGAATTCTGCTGGGGTGCTGGGGTTCGTTTCAAGACCCTGCGCACTGCGATCATCAGTACAAGAATATGTCGTACTGGGGCAAGAAGATGTTCGTCAGTCCCGGCGTCGTCGTCGATGGCCAGCTGATCACCAACGACCTCGTCGACATCAACCTCGCCCTGCGCATCTTGCTCGGTCACTCGCACTACGCCGACTGGCAAGACGGCGAGACCTTCGTGAAGACCGACCCGCTGGGCAATCCGATGGACCAGCGGCACCCGTGGAACCAGACGACGACGCCTTTGCCCGCCAAGCGCGACTTCGCCAAGGACTACACGTGGGTCATGTCGCCCCGCTACCTGCACAAGGGCGAGCACCTCGCGCTCGACACCGGCGGCGGCGCGCTCGCCCGCTTGTGGGTCACCGCGCTCGCCAACACCGTCGACATTGGCTACGTCAAAGCCACCGGCGGCGGCGTCGACATCACGCTGCCGAAGACGGCGTCGCTGCCCGAGACGACGCTGAAGTGGAAGATCCCGAAGTGGTCGAACACCCTCGAGCGCGACCGCGCCCGCAGCTACTTCCAAGCCTACGCCTGCGCCGCCGCCTACTACTTCGTCGAGCAGGCCCTCCAAGAGCTGCACGCCGGCAACACCAAGACGTGGACGGAATTCAAAGTCCCCGAAGAGGCCATCGGCTGCGGCTTTCACGAGGCCGTGCGCGGCGTGCTCTCTCACCACATGGTGATTCGCGACGGAAAGATCGCGAATTACCACCCGTACCCGCCGACGCCATGGAACGCGTCGCCGAGAGATTCGTTCGGTACGCCCGGGCCCTATGAAGATGCCGTGCAAAACTGTCCGATTTTTGAAGAGAACGGTGCGGACAATTTCAAGGGCATCGACATCATGCGCACCGTGCGCAGCTTCGATCCGTGCTTGCCCTGCGGGGTTCATCTCTACGTCGGCGACGGCAAGGTCATCGAGGTGAAGCACGCACCGACATGGGGCGCGCACAGTTCGTTTGACGCGTCGGCGTTGAAGCCATGAGCGACTTCGACGTCGAGCTGCAGCGCCTCGAAGGCTTGCTCGCGCAGGTCGAGGCTGGCAGCGACGTGCGTGCGGCCGCTGCGGCCCGCGATGTCGTTTCGTTGTTGTTGCAGCTGCACCGCGGTGGTCTGCAGAAGCTGCTCGCCGTCGATGGTGTGCCCGAGCGCTGCGCGCGCGATCCGTTGTTGAACTCGCTGTTGCTGTTGCACGACCTGCATCCGACGCCATTGCTCGATCGCGCGCGCGCGGCGGTGCGCGGCAAGGCCGGCGTCGGCGCCGTCTCCGTCGACGAATTCGGCGTGGTCACCGTCGTCGTCGACAACGTCGTCGGCGCCGTCGCTGGCGCTGTCGTCAAAGTCGTCGAAGACGCCCTCGTCGAAGCCGTCCCCGACGCCGCCGCCGTCCGCTTCGTCGGCTCTGCTGCCGCGAGCGCAGCCGGGCTCGTGCAGCTGTCGAAGAAGAAGACGGCGTGAGGGGCATCGCCGCCCTCCGCCGCTTCGTCGACGCCGGTGCCGGCGCCGCCCACGCCTGCGACGGCTGCGGCGCCGTCCTCGCCGACGACCACGACCACGTCGTTGCCCCGCACGGATCGAAGCACGGCGACGTCGCCTGCGCCTGCGCCGCCTGCTTCGTCGGAGTCGCCCGCGTCGGCAAGCGCGTTGACGTCGTCAACGAAGACGCTGGCGCCGTCTTTGCCGCCCTCGGCGTCCCCGTCGACCTCGCCACCATCGTCGACGACAGCAAACGCGGACGCCTGCTGCGCTACCCGTCTCCCGCTGGCGTCGTCGAGGGACCGCTGCGGGCTGTCGTCGACGTTTCGCTCGCGAAAGACACCGAGGCGTTGCTCTTCGTGCGCAAAGACAACCGGGTTGTGCTGCTGCGTGTGCCGATCGACGTCGCGCACGCGGTGACGGGGCTCTTGCGGCAGGGGTGGAGTGGCTTGCACGGCGACCGCGCCCGCGCCGACGTCGCGGCCTACATCGACCGGCTGTTGGAGCGCGCATGCCGTTGAATGCAGCTCCAGTGCGGCGTCCGGCCCGCAGACGTCGCGCCGCGCATCAAGTGTCGCGAGGCCCGTGGCGGGCCGCAGACATGTGGCACCCCCTGCCCATGGGCTCACGATGGGTCACATCGCGAGGTACGCGGAACCACGTCGTCGCCTTGCGTTGCTCGCGCCGCAGAGCCCCCAGTACCCCCGCTGCGCGGGGGCAATCCCACATTCCAAGATGCCCACCCCGGGCAGGGACTCTGCGTCGCGGGCTCCGCAATGGTCCTCGTACCTCGCGCGATGTGACCCATCGTGAGCCCATGGGCAGGGGGTGCCACATGTCTGCGGCCCGTCACGGTGCTCGACGCATCGTTGGTGAGCGGCGCCGCGTCTTCGACTCGTGCGGAGGAGCGAAGCCATGCCGCGGCTGACCTTCGTCGTCGACAGCGCCGCCGCCGTCGCCCCCGCGGCGCAGCCGACGTTGACGCTGGCGCTGCGCGCGACCTGCGACAGCGACGACGACATCGCCAGCATCGCCCTGCGCGCCGCCGTGCGCATCGACCCCGCACGGCGCCGCTACGACGACGACGAGGCCAATGCCCTCGCCAGCGTCTTCGGCGGGCGCGACCGGTGGAACGACACGCTCCGTCCATTTCCGTGGACCGAAGCCACCGGCACCGTCGCCGCGTTTCGCCGCACGACGTCGACGACGCTGTCGTTCTCGTCGTCGCCTGACTTCGACGCCGCCGCCTCGCGCTACTGCAGCGCGCTGCGCACCGCGACGATCCCGCTGCTGCTGCTCTTCTCGGGCACTGTCTTTCTCGCCACGCCTGCGGGGCTGCGCATCGATCCAGTGCCGCTGAGCGCCGAGGCCCGCTTCGATCTGCCGTTGGCGACGTGGACGGCGGCGCTAGACGGCTTCGCCCCCGGCGCGCGCGCCCTCTTGCTCTCACGCGACTTGCTTTCGCGGCTTGAGCGGCTGCGCGCGTCGACGCAGGCGCCGACCCTCGAAGCGGCGCTCGAGAAGTTGGTGCCGCGATGAGCGCCGCGCGGATGAGGTTCGCCGACGACGTCGAAGCCATCGCCCGCACGGTGCTCTTCGAGGGGTACGCGCTGTTTCCCTACCGCGCGTCGGCGTTGAAGAACGCGCGCCGCATGATGTTCGGGTCGCTCGCGGCCGCGCAGTCGCATCGCGTGTCGGTCTTGTGCCGCGGTGAAAAAATCCGCGCGTCTCTGCGCTTCTTGCAGGCGACAAATACGCAGACGTGGGACGCCGTCGAGCGCGCTGTCGACGTCGAGTCCTGCGGTGTCGTTGCATTCGACTTCGATGGCGCGCGCGGAACGCTGTCGATCGAAACCTCCGCGTCCGCGTTGGCGTCGACCCCGCGCACCGTCGCGCTGACCGTTGCCAACGATGTGGCGTCGCGCGCGGTGCTCGAATCCGTGCAGGTCCTGCTGCGCTGCGACGACGGAGAATTCGCCACCGGCGTCGTCCACGATGAAGGCGACGACGTCGAAGGCCTCGTCTGCAGCGGTCTCTACCCCGTCTTCGTCGGCGGCCGCGGCACGCGAAGCACCATCTTGTGCGCGCCGTTCGTGCTCGACGATTGGCCGGCGGTCGCCAGAGAGAGCAAGGGCGACGCCTTTGACGGCAGCGAGAACGACGCGCTGTTGTCGCTGTCGATCCAGGCCCTCAGCGACGACGAGAAGCGCCAGATGGCCGCGATGGATCCGCGCACCCGCGCGCTGCTCGAGCAGGCCAACGACGTCGACGGCCTGCTCGAAGGCGCCTGGCGCGAGCGGCCGTTCAAAGCTGGCGACGCCGTCGTGCTGCGCCCCAACCGCCGCGCCGACGTCATGGACCTCGCCCTCGCCGGCAAGGCCGCCACCGTCGTCGCCGTCGACGTCGACGTCGACGACCGCGTCATGGTCAGCGTCACCGTCGACGACGACCCCGGCAAAGACCTCGGCCTGCAGGGCCACCGGTTCTTCTTCTTCGCCGACGAAGTGGAGCGCCGATGACGATCCGATCGCTGAAGGTCGTCGTCGCCGGCGTCGGCAACGTCTTGATGGGCGACGATGGCTTCGGCGTCGCTGTCGCCCACAAGTGCCTGCAGCGCTCGTGGCCCGATGGCGTTGTCGTGCGCGACGTCGGCATCCGCGGCTTCGACCTCGCCTTTGCGCTGGCCGGCGCCGACGCCGCCATCGTCGTCGACGCCGTCGCCCGCGGCGGCGCGCCCGGCACGCTGACGGTCTTCGAGCCCGCCTTCGACGACGTCGGTGTGAACGTCGATGGACACAGCATGACGCCCGCGCGCGTGCTGGCCTTTCTCGACGAGCGCCCGCCCGTCGTCGTTGTCGTCGGCTGCGAGCCTGCGACCTTTGGACCCGAAGAGGGCCAGCTCGGCTTGTCGTCCATCGTCGCCGCCGTCGTCGACGATGCCGTCGTGCTCGTGGAACGTGCCGTGGAACGCGCATTGAATCAGCTCGCGGCGGATCGGCTCGGGGCCCGCCATGCATGAGCTCGGGCTCACGCAGCAGCTGGTCGAGACGCTCGCTGAAAAGGCGGGTGAGCAGAAGGTTGTCCGCGTCGTCGTAGAGGTCGGCAAGCTCGCCGCTGTCTTGCCCGACGCGCTGCGCTTCTGCTTCGGCCTCTGCACCGAAGGCACCGTGCTCGAGGGCGCCGTTTTGCAGATCGACGAGGTGCCCGGTCGCGCGCGCTGCCGCGCCTGCAGCGCCGAGCTGCACCTCGACAAACCCTTTGGCCGCTGCGCCTGTGGCAACACCGATCTCGAATGGCTCTCCGGCGAAGAGCTCCGCGTGATCGCGATGGAGGTTCAATCATGTGTCTGACCTGTGGCTGCTCGCGCTTGTCGCCGACCCCGCGGAGCGTCGATGTCGGGGCGCTGACCTTCGCGCCATCGTCAGCATCGTCACCGTCGTCGGCGTCGGCGTCGTCACCGTCGTCGGCGTCGTCGGCGTCGTCGTCATCGGTGCAGACGGTGCGCCCCGCCGCGCCAACAACAGCGACGATCGCGCTCGAGCATGCGTTGACGGCGAAGAACGACGCGCAGGCAAAGGCGCTGCGTGAACGCTTCGCGCGCCAGCGCATCTTCGCGCTCAACCTCTTGAGCAGCCCGGGCGCCGGCAAGACGACGCTGCTCGAGCGCACCCTCGCCGACGTCGGCGCCGCGCTCGACATCAGCGTCATCGAGGGCGATCAAGAGACGTCGCGCGACGCCGAGCGCTTGCGGCAATCGGGCCGCAAGGTCGTGCAAGTGAACACCGGCGCCGGCTGCCACCTCGACGCCGACATGATCGAGCGCGCGCTCGCCGTGCTCGACCCCGCCGACGACAGCACCGTCGTGGTCGAGAACGTCGGCAACCTCGTCTGCCCCGCGCTCTTCGATCTCGG
>JANNAY010000621.1:0-2853 GCA_031384945.1 Deltaproteobacteria bacterium | reverse complement strand
GAATGCTGGGCAGGGCTGCGCTGACCTTCAGCCTTTCAATCCGTTCCAGTGCTTCCCTCCGTACCCTGGGAGAAGGATGCGCCAGCAAACCCGGCAGCGCCGCCTTCAAGACCTCGGGCTTCACGTTGAAGCCGAGCTCTTTGGCGCGGGCCAGCGAGAGCGTCGCGTAGCTGCTCGCCCAGGCGTCGACGCAGGTCGACTCGGGCCAGTAGTGAAAGCCGCCCGAGCCGTTGTCTTGCAGCGCGCTGATCGACGCGAGGGTCTTTTGGATGACCGTGTCGGGCATCGGATTGCCGTCTTTGTCGAGCACGCTCGGACCCAACCACTGCACCAGCTGCTTCACCTCAGCGTCAGACCCCGCCTTGTGCATCTCGCCGAAGCTGCCCTGCAGCTCGCGCAGCGCCAGGAAGGGAACCAGACGCGACGCCTGCTGCTCGAGGCAGCCGTGCGGGTAGTCGACGAGCTGCTTCATCGCCTCCTGGTAGCCAGCGAGCGCCGTCGACCCGAGGGTGACCTCGAGGCCGCCGATGTCGGCGCGCGATTGTCCCGGCGGGGCGAGGGCTTCGGTGACTTTGTCGTCGCCTGCTCCCGATCCAACGCTGCCCGAGACGGCAGTGGTCTCGACGACGACGGGCAAATAGACGGGCACTGAGATCTTCACGCCGTCTGTCTCTTCACCGCGGCCGGCCTTGAACATGAACGTCGCGGTGCCGGGCGCCTCAGCGTGAAACTTGAAGCGCACCTCTTTGCCCTTGCCAGCGAGCGTGACGGTCTTGGTGTTGTCGCCGTCGATGGCGACGCCTTTGGCATCGGCGACGACGACGACGTCGCCGGCGACGGCGGCGTGCACGACGACGCCGGCTTCGAATTCGTCGCCGACTCTGACGACGCGCGGCAACGACGGCAGCGCCATGATCGGCTTCTGCACGACGATCTCGCTCTTGCCCGCGCCGAAGCGATCGGCGGCGGCGACGGCGACGGCCATCAAGCGGTACGTCGTCAGATCGTCGGGCAGGGTGACCTCGATGGTCGCTTCACCGTTGGCGTCGGTGACGATGTCGGGCACGAACAGCGCCGTGGTCTTGAAGTTCGAGCGAAAGCCGCTGCCGCTGTCGGCGCCGCCGCCACCGCCGGGGTCGCCCTTCTGTCCGTAGGCCTGCTTCTTCACGAGGTGAATGAGCGGCTCACCGAAGCGCACCGACAAGCCACGTTCAGGAGTGAACGCAGACAGCAAGTCAGGCGGCGAATAATCGGTCAAGCGCAGCACGGCCTCGTCGACGCCCCACAGGGTGACCTCGCCGGGCACGCCCTTCTTTTGCCAATCGGTCAGCTTGACCTTGATGCTCAATTTTTGACCAGGGCGCTTGGTGCCAGCGCCGGCGTCGATCGCGACGTCGAGGCGCTTGTGCGTCTTTTCGACGCTCAGGTTCATCGTGCCGACCTTCACCTGCGGACGGCCCGGATCGACCTCGCCCACCGGCACATCACCGGCGGCCGCCTTTGCCAAGCTGTCGTCGACGCGGCCTCTAACGAGCACGGCGGTGACATAGACGTTGGGGATGGCGTCTTCGTCGATGGCCACGTCGACGGCGGTGGCCGATCCTTTGAGCGAGTAGCGCTGGGCGCTGCGCACGCCTTCGCGCTCGGTCGTGACGATGGCCTCGGCGGTGGGCCACGGCGACTTGATGATGATGCGGGCCTTGTCGCCGGGGGCGTACAGCTTCTTGTCAGCGACCAGCTCCAGGCTGTCGTCGTCGCCGCGCTGCCACGACACCCAGCCGTCACCCGAGACGTAGAACGAGGTCTTCGTGGTCTGCGTGCGGCCCTTCTCGTCTTTGACCGTCGCCTCGACGATGTGCAGCCCGGGCTTCTCAGGCACGAACGCGCAGCGCACGGCGTCGGCGCCCTTGCCCGTCTTCGACAGCGCCGCGCATTTCTTGGCCTCGACCTCGACGGGCTCGCTCTTCGTCACGTAGCGGCCGAGCTCGGGGTCTTTCTTTTTGACGTTCTTCCACTCGCGGCGTTTGACGACGACGTCGACGTTGACGCCTGCTTTTCTGACGCCCTTGAGGTCGGTGGCGATGACGTCGACGCGGGTCTCTTTGCCGACTTCGCCGAAGCCGCCTGCGACTTTGACGCCAGCGTAGACGCTGGCGGGATGCACAACCACGGTTGTGCGGTTGGCCACGGCCTGGCGCGAGACGTCTTTGACCTCGGCCTCGACGGTGTAGCGCCACGTGCGGCCCGCGCTGGCGGCGACGGCGCCGACGTCGGCCGTAAAGCTGCCGTCGTTGCCGATGACGCCCTTGCTGCGGGCGTAGACGTCTGACGACGGACGCGGGTCTTCGTCGTCCCACCACCAGCTGTTGACGCCGAAGCTGTAGTCGCTGTCGTCGGCGCTGCTGAAGTCGGTGGTCTCGCGCGTGACGGTGGTCTCGACCTCGGCGCCGGGCATGGGCGCGCCAAAGAGGTAGCGGGCCATGACCGTCGCTTTGAGCGGGTCACCCGACGTCAACAAGGCCGGCGTGCCGTCGGCGCTCACCGGCGCTTGCACATCGACCTTGAACTGCGGCGCCCGGTACTGCTCGACGCGAAACGATGTGCCGCCGCCGATGTCGCGGTCTTTCAACTTGCCGGCGAGGCGCACCTGCCACCAACCGAGCGGCGCGTCTTTCGGCAGCTGCACCGACGACGAGAACGTGCCGAACTTCGACAGCGGCACGCGCTCTTCTTTGATCTGCTTGCCGCCGTTGTCGACGATGCTGAGCTTGAGCTCGCTGTCAGGCTTCGGCACGCTGAGCTGTCCGCGCACGCGCTGCCGCACGACGCCCTTGAGCTCGACCTGCTCGCCGG
>JANNAY010000601.1:0-1609 GCA_031384945.1 Deltaproteobacteria bacterium | reverse complement strand
GTCTTTCAGCTGAACGTTGACGGTCTTCGTGCCGTCGTTCGGCGACAGCGCGATCGAGCGCGTGGCCGTGAAGGCGTCGAAGGGCACGGTGCCGCCGAGAAAACCGCTGTCTTCGCTGACGCGCATCTGAGCGACGTCGGTGGGCGCGCCCGTCAACGTCAACGTCACGAAGGGCGAGCGAGTTTGTCCCGCGGTCAACGTCAAGCCGGCCAGCGACGCCGACGCCGACGGCGCCACGGTGTCGAAGGTGATGCCGTCGACGCTGGCGCTGGCGGTGCGGTTGCCGGCGGCGTCTTCGAAGCAAGCCTCGAAGCACTTCGCGCCTTGCGCGGCCGGGTTGCCGTTGAGGTTCTGCGACACCGTCTGCTGCAAGGCGCCGTCGACGACGCTGGCGCCGGAGACGTTGACGTAGGAGGCGCTGGCGCAGTTGAGCGTCGGCGTCGTGCAGCTCGCGTTGGCGGTCTCGGCGAGCGCGAAGCGGGCGGTGTCTTCGCCCATGCGCAAGACGACGCTGACGTCTTCGGCGGCGTTGGTCGTGAAGGCGTTGCCGCCGTTGACGACGAGAGCGCCGTTGGCGCCGACCTGGTCGAGCACGGCCGAGGCGCTGCTGGTGACGGTGTTGCCGGCGGCGTCTTTGAAGCAGGCGAAGACGACGTGGTTGCCGTCGACTGTCGACATGACGAAGTCGGTCTTCACGAAGCTGTCGATGGTGAGGATGGTCGCGGGGCGCTCCATCGGTTCGCTGCAGTCGGCGAAGCCCTCGGTGACCTTGAACGCCACGACGTCACCTGCGGTGTTCCAGTCGAGCAGGATGCGCAGGCCGGCTGTCGACGTGAGAAAGGCGTTGGCGTTGTTGTCGGCGTCGGCGTTGTCGATGACGACGACGTTGGCGCCGGGCAGGGCGGGGGCTGTGGTGTCGAACGTGATCGACGCGGTCTGCGCCGTCGTCGTCGTGTTGCCGGCGCGGTCTTTCATGCACAGGCTGAGCGTGCGCGTGGTCTGCGCAGCGCCGTTGAGGTTGAAGGTGAACGCGGTGCTGAGCGGCACGTAGCTCGCGGCGGCGCAGGTGACGGCGCCTTCGACGATGGCCATCTGCGTGGCGTCGGCCGGCGGGTTGTTGATCGTGACGTTGACGCTCGACGACGACGTCGACAGCCCGCTGTTGGCGCCGTTGAGGCGCAGGTCGTTGTTGCTCGCGAGCGCCGGCGCCGTGGCGTCGACGGTGATGAGCAGCGTCTTGCTGTCGGCGATGGCCGTGACGTTGCCGGCGTTGTCTTGCAAGCGCACGCGCACCGTGTGCGCTGCGCCGTTGCTGAGGCCGCCGGCGTTGACGACGCCGCCGACGATGGCGCGGCTGACGTCGGCTGCGCCGTCGACGCTGACGAGGGCGTTGGCGGCGGTGCCGCTGCCGGCTTCGTCTGACGAGACGGCGATGCTCGTCGTCGTCGTCGACGTCAAGAACGTGGTAGACGATCGGCGTGGGTGAACTGCGCTGCATCATCGGGCCCAACGGCGCCGGCAAGACGACGATGATGGACTGCATCACCGGCAAGACCCGGCCCGACGCCGGACGCGCCTTCTTCGGCTCCACCATCGACCTGCTGCGGCT
>JANNAY010000570.1:0-4327 GCA_031384945.1 Deltaproteobacteria bacterium | reverse complement strand
ACGCGACGCCCTCGTCGACGGACATGTGCAAGACATCGCTGATCGACTTGCCCTTGTAGAGCACGCCGAGCGTCTCTGGATTGTATCGTGCTCCGCGACACACCTCGCAGGTCACATACACATCGGGCAAGAAGTTCATCTCGATCTTGATGACACCATCGCCCTCACAGTTCTCGCAGCGTCCGCCGCTGACGTTGAAGCTAAAGCGGCCCGGTCCGTAGCCTCTCACCTGTGCATCTTGCGTCGCCGCGAACATCTTTCGGATGTCATCAAAAATGCCGGTGTACGTGACCGCGTTCGATCGTGGTGTGCGGCCGATGGGGGTTTGATCGATGTCGACGACCTTGTCGACGAGGTTGAGGTTCTCGATCTTGTCGAAGGGCAGGGCGCGCTCGCGCGTGTCGTAGAGGGCCATCGACAGCGCCTTTTGCAGCGTGTCGTTCACCAACGTCGATTTGCCCGAGCCCGAGACGCCGGTGACAGCGACGAGCTTGCCGAGGGGCAGGCGGAAGTCGACGCCACGCAGGTTGTTGCCGCGGGCGTTCTTCAGCACGAGGTCTTTGCCCTGACCGGCACGACGCTCGGGCGGAATCTCGATGCGCAGCTTGCGCGACAGGTATTGCCCCGTCAGCGACTTCGCGTTCTTCATGATCGCCTGCGGCGTGCCTTCGGCGACGACGCTGCCGCCTTTGACGCCGGCGCCGGGGCCCATGTCGACGACGTGGTCGGCGGCGAGGATGGTGTCTTCGTCGTGTTCGACGACGAGCACCGTGTTTCCCAGATCGCGCAGGTGCTGCAGCGTGAGCAACAGCTTCTCGTTGTCGCGCTGGTGCAGACCGATGCTCGGCTCGTCGAGCACGTAGAGCACGCCGACGAGGGCGCTGCCGATCTGCGACGCCAGACGAATGCGCTGCGCCTCGCCGCCCGACAGCGTGCCCGTCGAGCGATCGAGGGTGAGGTACTGCAGGCCCACGGCCATCAAGAAGTCGAGGCGCGCGAGAATCTCTTTCAAGACCGCAGCCGCGATCTTCGAGTCGCGGGCGTCGAGCTTCAGCGTCGAGAAGAACAGCTTGCACTCGGCGATCGACTTGCCGACCACCTCGTTGAGGCTGACGCCGTCGATGCGCACGAAGCGCGCCTCTTTGCGCAGGCGCGCGCCGTT
Source organism: Deltaproteobacteria bacterium (assembly GCA_031384945.1). Lineage (GTDB taxonomy): Bacteria > Myxococcota > UBA727 > UBA727 > VGSZ01 > VGSZ01. Next base: position 3,165 of record JANNAY010000570.1, on the reverse strand, counting down.
GCACTCGTTGCAGTGCGTGCGCGCGGTGTAGCGCTCGAGGTCAGAGCGCACGCCTTCGCTGGTGGTCTCTTTGAACCGCCGCTCCATATTCGGAATGACGCCTTCGAAGGTCTTCTTGAAGTTGTATTCGTTGCCAGAGTTCTCAGACGAAAGACGAAATGAGATCTCTTTGTCGGTGCCATAGAGCACGACGCCCTTCTGGTCTTTCGTCAGCTGCTTCCACGGCGTCGTCAGCTTGAACTTCAGCTCTTTCGCCACGCCCTGCAGCATCTGGATGTAGTAGCCCTGCCAGGTACCGGCCCACGGTTTGACGGCGCCATCTTCGATGCTCAACGTCGGATCGGGCACGATGAGCTGCTCATCGAACTTTTGAATCTCGCCGAGCCCGCTGCACGACTGGCAGGCCCCCTGCGGCGCGTTGAACGAGAACATGCGCGGCTCGAGCTCAGGATACGAAATACCGCAGTCAACGCAGGCAAAGTTCGTCGAGTGAAGCTCTTCGCGGTCGCCCTTCCCACTGTCGCTGTTTTGGCCATGAACAATGATGGCGACGAGTCCGCCGGCTTTTTTGATGGCGAGCTCGACGGCATCGGCGACGCGGGCGCGGGCGTCGGCTTTGACGACGACGCGGTCGACGACGACTTCGATGGTGTGCTTCTTCTGTTTGTCGAGCGGGATGTCTTCGTCGAGCATCTTGATGTCGCCGTTGACCCGCACGCGCGCGAAGCCCTCTTTCTGCAGGTCTTTCAGCTCTTTTTTGTACTCACCTTTGCGCGCGCGCACGATGGGCGACAACACAGTGAGCTTGGTGCCTTCGCCGAGGCCCATCAGCTCATCGATGATCTGTGTCGACGAGCGCGAGACGATGGGCTTGCCGCAGCTGTAGCAAAAGACCTTGCCGATGCGGGCGTACAACAACCGAAGATAATCGTAGATCTCGGTGACCGTCGCGACAGTCGATCGCGGGTTCTTCGAGGTCGTCTTCTGCTCGATCGAGATCGCCGGCGACAAGCCTTCGATGAGCTCGACGTCGGGCTTGTCTTGCATCTGCAAGAACTGCCGCGCGTACGACGACAGCGACTCGACGTAGCGCCGCTGTCCCTCGGCGTAGATGGTGTCGAAGGCGAGGCTCGACTTGCCGCTGCCCGACAGCCCCGTCAGCACCACGAGCTTGTTGCGCGGCAGCGTGACGTCGACGTTTTTGAGGTTGTGGACCTTCGCGCCCTTGACGCGGATGAACTGCAGCTCAGTGGTCATAGGACGAAAGGTCTACGATCCCACGACGTCCACGCAACAGGCGTTCAGCTGTCCGCCCCGCGGTAAGTTGTCAGTCAGCTGTCAGCTTTTCGCGCCGCTTTCAGGCCGCAGCAGCGCAGCTCAGGGCTTCGCCTTGCGCCGGCAGCGCTCGTAGCACTCCTGCTGATCGTCGACGACCTTGGCGCGGGCCGCGTCGTCGGTGCCGGCGCTCATCAGCGACTTCTCTTGCCGGGCGGCGCAGGGCAGGTCGCTGCAGTTCTGCTTGAGAAAGGTGCTCCGGTTGAAGGCGCCGACGAAGGCCATGTTGCCGATCTTCGCGGGCGGCAGCGCGGCCAGCTCGCGACCCTCGCGCCTCGGCTTGCGGATGACGGTGCGTCGGCCGGCGTCATCGGGTTCGACGATGTCGGCGATGTCGACGGCGCCGGCGTCTTTGACGACCTCGACGACGACGCCAGCGTCTTTGACGACGTCGACGACGGCGCCGGCGTCTTTGACGATGTCGACGGTGCCGGCGTCGACGACGGCGGCCACGACGACGCCGGCGTCGCTGACTTCTTCTTTGCCGCCAGCGGCGAGGGCGGCGACGAGGGCGACGACGGCGAGGCCGGCTGCGGCGGCGATCAACCGCAGCGGCGGCTTCTTCTTCTCGGTCGGCGGGAAGTCGGCCGCCGGCAGCGTCGTCGGCGTCGTCGTCGCGTTGGCGTCGCGCGTCGGCCGCGAGCGCACGACCACCGTGGGCTCGCGCGGCACCGATGGCGTTTCTGCCGAGACGAAGCCCGGCGGCGGCATCGACGCGCCCAGCGCTTGCGACGACATCGGCGACGGACCGGAGGCCATCAACGACACCGGGCGGAACGCGTCGCCGGTGACGAGCGCCGGGGGCAGCTCTTGCGGCTCGAGGCCCTCGATGACGAAGCCGATCTCGGTCTTCTCACCAGCGCCGAGGTTCTCGATGCGGGTGTGCACGCCCGTCGCCTCGCCGTCGTCCGACGATGAGATCGAGCGGACGCGAAACGTGCGCGTGCGCTCTTTTGGTGGATGCGCCGCGATCTCGATCGTCGGCGCGAGCTCGGCCTTCGGCCGCGGCAGCGACTTGATCTCAGGCGACGACAACGACGGCAGCGCCTCGCCCGCCAGCTCGAGCAACGACTGCAACGCCGCCCGCGTCTCGCGCGATCCGGCGAGGGCGCCGCGGGCGAGCTCGACCTTCTGCAGCGCTGCGCGCATGTCGCCGCACGAGGCGTAGCGGTCTTCGCGGTTGGCGGCGGTGGCCTTGGCGATGACAGCGGCGAGCGCCGGCTCGATCTGGTTCAGCTTCGTCGGCACGAAGCCGCCGCGCCCCGAGTTGCGCCAGACGTCGTCGAAAGGGAGCTCGCCGTAGAAGCGGGCGTTCGACAAGAGCTCGTAGAGCAAGACGCCGGCGGCGAATTGGTCGGCGCGTCCGTCGAGGCCGGGGTCGCCGCGCGCCTGCTCGGGCGCCATGTAGGCGATCTTGCCCATGACGATGCGCGGGGCGGTGCGCTCGAGCTTCTGCGACGACTCGGCGAGGCCGAAGTCGATCAGCTTCACCTCACCCTCAGAGCTGATCATCACGTTCTGCGGCGACACGTCACGGTGCACAACGCGCAACGGCTGACCGGTCAGCGGGTGCGTCATGCGGTGGGCGGCGTCGAGGGCTTCGAGGGTCTCTTTGACGACGAAGATGGCGACGTCGACGGGCAGGGCGGCGTGGTGATCTTCGGCGAGCTTCTGCACGGCGCGCACTTCGCGTCCGTTGATGTGCTCCATCGCCAGGTAGTACTGGCCCTCGAAGCAGCCGGCGTCGAAGACGTGGCAGATGTTTCTGTGCGTGAGCAAGACGATGAGCCGCGCGTCGTAGACGAAACGGGGCGGGTATTATGGAGCGTT
>JANNAY010000519.1:0-3783 GCA_031384945.1 Deltaproteobacteria bacterium | reverse complement strand
CTGCGGCATCGACGTCGACGACGCGGCCTTCTTCGCCGCCTTTCTCGGCCGCAAAGACATCGCCAGCACCTCGTTCTCGTGGAACCACCCGCTGATGTGGCAGCAGCTCGGACGCTTGCCGCCGTCGTCGTCAAAGGCGTTCTTGCCGCTGCTGCGCAACCCCTCGCGCGACACCAAGAAGTCGATCGCGAAGTTGTTGGGGCAGCTCGGCGATCCGGGGTCGTCGGTGGCGCTGCTCGACGTGGTCGAGGCCAACGACGAGATCAAAGACGACGCCGCCGAAGCCCTCGGCGCCTGCGCCGACGAAGCCGCGCTGCCGCGCATGCAGAAGATCCTCGACGACAAGTTGAAGAAAGAGCCGTGGTCGGGCGGCGGCGAGCTCGCCCTCGCGTTCGTTCGCGCCGACCGCGCCAGCGGCCTCGAACGCACGCTCTCGCTCATCGGCAAGCAGGGTCCTGTCGGCATCGAGCTGTTGCGCGCGCTGATCAAAGAGACGCACCCGAGCGACGCGCGCGCGTTCGTGCACGCGTTTCAGCAGAAGAACGCCGACGCGTCGACGACGTACACGCACCAGTGGCTGGCCATCCTCGGCTGGGGACGCATCGACACGCCGGCCAGCATCGACACGTTGTGCAGCATCGCCACGACGCACGCCGACGCTGGCGTGCGCAAGCTGGCCGCCGTCGAGCTCAAGCGCTTTCCCGAGCCGAAGGCCGTGGGGTGCATGGTGACGGCGCTGCACAAGGCCGGCACCGACGGCGACGAGATCGTGCGCGCGCTCGTCGAGGCGACCGGCGAAGAGCTCAAAGACGTCAAAGACTGGGACGTCTTCGTGCGCGGCGGCTTCGGCGTCGGCGGCGGCGAAGGCGAATTGAAGAAGCAGCTGTCGTCGTCGAATCCGTCGGCGCGGGCGTTGGCGGCGTCGCAGCTGGGGAAGCAGAAGAAGGCGCTGTCGTCGTTGTTGGCGGCGCTGCCGACAGAGTCGTCGCCCGAGGCGCGGCTCGCGATCTTGACGGCCATCGCCGCCCACGATCACGAGAGTGCGAAGAAGCCGTTGATTGACGAGCTCGAGCGCAAGCGGTCGTCGTGGGCCGAGCGCGTCGTCGTGGCGAAGTCGCTCGATCGGCTGGGCGAGGGTCGCGGGACGTTGGAGCTGCTGAAGCTCGTCGACGGCAACGACGGCGATGCTGCGCACAAGGCGATGCTGGCGTTGTCTGAGGTGACGGGTGAGCCGCCGACGTCGTCGCCGCCGTTCTGGCGCGCGTGGTGGAAGCAGCACGCCGAGCGCTACCGCATGCCGGACCGCTAGCTCTTCGCAGCTGCGCGATGACGCCGCGGGGAGAGCCCCCAGCCCCGAATTTCGGAGAGGGAACATCGGGCCGCGCTGCGCGCAGGCTCTTGTTTCGAGACACATCGCGTTGCTTGATGATGTTCTGGAAACCAGGAACGCAGTGCGCGCGACCTCGAGCATCAAACGTCTCGCGGCGCCATCGCGGACCTCTCAAGCAACAAAAAAAGAGCCTGCGCGCAGCGCGGCCCGATGTTCCCTCCCCGAAATTCGGGGCTGGGGGTCTTCTTCACGGCCGCTGTCGTTCCACCTGGAACGATCTGCGGAACGGGCGTGACGACGTCAAAATCCACTGCGACCGCGCAACACCTGCGCCTACATGAACGAAACTTTCCTCACACTGGGAGGAACGTCACATGAGCAAACCGAGAGACGACATCGACAACGACAGCGCCCGCGGCGGAGGCGCCTTCATCGACGTCGTGATGGACGTCGTCCGCCGCGCCCTCGCCGACGGTGGCGGCACCGTCGTCGCTGCCCCCGCCGCCCGCAGCATCGGCGAGGTCGTCGACGGCAGGGGCGGCCGCGCCACCGTCGTCGTCTACGGCGGCGACGCGTACTTCTTGCGCTCGCGGTTGACGTCGTCGCCGCACGAGCACCGCACGGGCTGGTTCCGCGTGGCGTTGCCGAACGTGAACCTGCGTCGTCGCTGACCTCGTCACCCACCCCCAACAACTTGCACCTTCAGGAGGATCCCATGGCTCCGCAGCCTCGTCGTGTCGTGAATCTGTCGTTTGTCCCGTCGTCGCCGCCGCAGGAGAAGAAGACCGCGCCGTCGTGGCTGCCGCTGCCGTCGCGGTCGAAGACGCCGCCGCCGCACATCGCGTCGTTGATGGACGCGCTCGACGGCACCGACCTCGAACACTCGCTGCGCGTGGCGTCGACGATCATGCGCGAAGGCGAGTGGCGCACGTGGATGGTGAAGTGGTTCATGCGCCGACACCGCCACGAGGTCACGCGGCTGATGCGGCGCCTCGGCCCGATGATCCCGTCGTCGCGGCTGGTGTGAGGTCGCGAGATGCCCGCGTTCCGTTTTGCTTCAGGAGAATTCTGATGAACACCGTCGCCGCACACCTCGCCGTCTTGCACAAACACCCCTGGGACGACGGCGACCTCGCCGCCGCCTTCGCAGCCCTCGTCGACGCCGGCAGCGTCGACGCCGCCGTCGACGCATGGCTCGACAACGTCGCCGCTGTCGACGACGACGCCCACGCCGACGTCGCCGAGGTCGTTCACGAGCGCGGGCTCGGCGGCGCTGTCGCAGCAAAGGCGCTGGCGCTGCTCGAGCAGCCGGTGTGGCCCGAGGGCTGGCGCGCCGTCGTCGAATTCGTCGTCGACGCGGGCTTCGACGCCGACCGCGTTTGGGCGATCTGCGAGCGCGTGCGCGGGGTCGATGTGCAGCTGTGGTGCGCGTTGGTGCCCGACGACGCGCGCGCGGTGCCGCACTTGCGCCGCATCCTCGTCGCCCACGCCGACGACCCGTGGATCGTCGCTGAGGCCGCCGACGCTCTCGCTCGCTCCGGTGCCGCGCGCGCTCTCGTCGAGCGCCGCGCCGCCTGAGCTATGTTCGCGGCATGACGAACGACGACAAAGACGCGCGCCAGCAAGCGATCAACGACGCTGCGTGGCAGGCCGGCAACGCGCTCCGCCAGGGTGCGCAGCAGGGCAAGGATGTCGCCGTCGAGCTCGGCAAAGACGCCGCCATCGTCGCCCGCGACGCCCTCGCCGAAGGCGCCAGCGTCGTCGCTGACGTTGCCAAGGATGTCGTGCTCGACAAAGGCAAGGACGCCGCAGCAGCCGCCGCCGTCATCGCCAAAGACGCCGCCGCCAACGCCGCAGTCGTCGCGGCCGACGCCACGTCGACGGTGGCCGCCGGCGCCAAGGGACTGTTCGCGCGCCGCAAAGAATTGCTCGAGAGCGCGAAGGGCGCGGCGCAGCGGGCGCTCGAGCAGTCGCAGGCGGCGGCCGCGTCGACCGCCGACGCCGCCAAGCGCGCGGCGGCCAGCGCCTTAGACGCCGCTGTCGTCGTCAAAGACGCTGCTGTCGTCGTCAAAGACGCCACCGTCGACGTCGCAGGCTCTGCCGCGGTGAAGGCGAAAGACGGATGGGACAAGAGCGCTGGTGCGCGCGCCGCCGCTGCTGACGCCGTCACCGGCGCCGCCAAAGACGTTGCTGACTTCGCTGCCGGCGACGGCAAAGACGCCATCGTCGGCGCTGCCGTCGTCGTCGCTGGCGTCGCCAAAGACTCCAGCGCCCGCGTCGTCGCTGCTGTCGACGTCGACGCGGTCGCCGCTGCCGCCAAAGACGCAGCCAACGTCGTCGCTGGCGGAGCTGCTGGCGCCGCGTCACAGGCGGCTGCTGGTGCGGCGTCCGCTGCGGCCTGGGCGGGCAGCGATGGCAAAGAAGCAGCGGCGCGGCTCGCGGCGTCTGCGTCG
>JANNAY010000489.1:0-3565 GCA_031384945.1 Deltaproteobacteria bacterium | reverse complement strand
GAGGATCGAGGTGACCTCGTCCCAGAAGCCGCGCGACAGCATCTCGTCGGCCTCGTCGAGGATGCAGACGCGGATGCCTTCGAAGCGCAGCACGCCCTGGCGGTGCAGGTCTTTGACGCGGCCGGGGGTGCCGACGACGACGTGGACGCCGGCGTTCAGGGCATCCATCTGCGCGCGCATCGAGGCGCCGCCGTAGATGGTGACGACCTTGATGCCGGCGTGGTGTCCGAGGCGGGCGGTCTCGGCCGACACCTGCAGCGCGAGCTCGCGCGTCGGGCAGAGGATGATCGCCTGCGGGCGCTTCTCTTTCGGATCGATCGCGCACAGCGTCGGCAGCGCGAACGCCGTCGTCTTGCCGCTGCCCGTCTTGGCCTGCACGAGCGCGTCTTCGCCGTTGCGCAGCGGCAAGAAGACCTTGTGCTGCACCGGCGTCGGGCCGGTGTAGCCGAGGTCTTTCAAGCCGAGCCGAACGCCGGGCACGATGTCGAGGTCGTCGAAGGTGCCGACGAAGCGCGCGGGCTCGGGCAGCGTCACCGGCGGTTCGAGCGAGAGATCGAGGGGAGCGTCGTCAGAAGAGCGCACGTCTGAGGTCATTGCCGCGGGGGATGGCCCCAGACGCGCGCAATGTAAACCGCGTGCGCGCTGTGCGGCGCTTCGAGGGGCCTGGTGTGGGCCGTGTGTCTGCCGCCGTGTCTGCCGCCGTGTCTGCCGCAGTGCCCGTCCCGTCGCCGCCGTGGAACGCCGTGAAACGCTGGGCGCGACAGGGCCTGAGCGTGGCCGAGGTGGCACGTCGGCTGCTCAACAGACCACATGTTCATCGTCCTCGTGCTCGCCGTCGCCGCACAGACCGCCGTCGTCGATCCCGCCGGCGGCGACGACGACCCCGCCGTCGCGCGCACCGACGTGGTCGCTTCGCACGCGCAGGCCATCGATCCGACGCGCACGGTGGCGACGGTGACGACGCTGCCACCGCCGCCTCGCACGCCGCCGTCGGTGGCCTGGGCTGGTGTCGTCGCCGGCGGCGCGTGGGCCACGACGGTCGTCGCCAGCGTCGGCACCGGCTACGCGATGATCACCCACGCGCCCTCCGGCTCCCCGCCCTCGCCGCTGTGGGTGCTCGCGGCGCCGGTTGTGCAGGTGGCGCTCGCGGGCGGCGCCACCCTGGTCACCAGCGACGTCAAGGCCGACGGTGACGATGTCCTCGATGCCGCAGCCGTCGGGGTCGGCTCTGGCGCAGGCTTCGCCGCCGGCGCCATCGCTGGCGGCTTCGTCGGATCCGCGATCGGCGACGCTGCCTACGGCGGTTTCGCCAGCCTCAGCGGCGCGGCCGTTGGCATCCTCGTCGGCAGCGGCGTCGGAGCCATCGGCGGCGCGATGGTCGGCGCGGCGTTGCGCAGCTCGAACACAGAGTGAGACGTTCGCCGTCATGGCGACGAAGAAGAAGCCCGCGAAGAAGACAGCGAAGAAGACGGCGGCGAAGAAGAAGCCGAAGAAAGAGACGTGGCAGGCGACGCCGACCTGGACACTGCAGGGTGAAGGACAAGCGGTCGGCCTGCACGTCGACGACAACGAGGTCTGGGCCGGCTTCGACAACGGTGACGTCGTCGCCTGCGACCACGACGGCACCGTCTTGCGCCGGTGGAAGCTGCCCGAAGGCTGCTGCGCCCTCGTCGCCGACGACGCCTGGCGCTACGCCGGCTGCAACGACGGCAACGTCTACGACCTGACCGGCCGCGCGCCGCGGGTCGCCTACGTCGTCGACGCCGACGTGCGCGTGCTGGCCACCGATGTGTTTCGCGGACGCCTGATCGCCGGTGACAGCGACGGCGGCTTGAGCGCCTTTGACGTCGAGCAGAGCCCGCTGTTTCGCCACGCGCCCAGGGGACGCAGCGACACGTGGATGGCGCGCGCCGACAGCGACGGCGTCACCCTCGGCAACGACGCCGGCATCGACCGCGTCTCGTGGAGCGGCGAGCGCCTGTGGCACGTCGACAGCGCCTGCGTCGGCTACGGCGTCGCCGACGGCGCCGATGTCGTCGTCTACGTCGGCGACCACGAGAGCGCTGAGCTGCTGCGCATCCGCACGGCGAGCGGCACGGTGGTGTCGCGCAGCTCATGCTTCTCGCGCGCCGCCCACTACGACCGCGCCCACAACGCCGCCTCGTGCGCCGCCGGCGTCGACGTCGACTACGCCGCCACCTGCAACACGTTGTTTGCCTTCGACCGCAACGGCGAGAAGCAGCTCGAGATCGCCACGACGTCGATCGGCACGCCGTGCTCGATGGCGTACCGCTCGGGCAAGCTGTTCGTCGCCACACACACCGGTGTGCTGGCCCGCCTCGACGTCGACGAATTGCGCGCGCTCGCGCCGCCGCCCACGCGTCGGGCAAAATTGTCATCGATCGACGTGAGCGCCCGCGACGTCGAAGAAGGCGACGCAGACGGCGGCGTCGTCGTCGAAGTCGTCAGCGTGGGCGCGAAGCTCAAGGTGCGCGTGGCCTCTCCAGGGCACCGCGCCGATTGGTACTGCCAGTTTCCCCGCGACCTGCGCGACGAAGGCGCCCGCTTCGTCGTCGACGGCGTCCGCGAAGGCGACGGCTTCTACCGCGTCTTTGGCGACATCAAGCGACTGCGCTGACGGGGCGCGATCAGTCAGCGACGTCGACGACGACCTCTTTGCCGGGGCTGCCCTCGAAGCGGCGCGCAGACTTCACAAGATCGAGCAGCTCATCGATCGAGAGCGCACCAGCGGCGTCGGAGCCATCGAGGACGCCATCCGCGAGAGACTTCTTGCGCGCATGCAGCTCGAGGATCGGCTCTTCGAGAGTCTGCCCCATGACGAGCCGCACGACGGTGACGGGCAACGTCTGACCGATGCGGTGGGCGCGGTCGCTCGCTTGGTCCTCGACGGCCGGGTTCCACCACGGGTCGAGGTGAACGACGTACGAGGCGCGCGTGAGGTTCAAGCCGAAGCCGCCAGCCTTGAGCGAAATCAAGAAGACGTCGGCGTCACCCGATTGAAATTGCTCGACGAGGCGCTGGCGCTCGTTCATCGGCGTCTCGCCTGTCAACACCAACACGCGAAAGCCGGCCTCTTTCAAAAAGCGTTCGGCCAAGCGCAAGTGCATGACGAATTGCGAGAAGACGAGGGTCTTGTGCGACGACGCCTTCAGCTCTTCGGCGAGCTCGAGCAACGCCCGCTGCTTGGTGCCGATCGGCACGTTGCCGTCGTCGACCACGTCGCTGGCGAAGACCGGATGGCACGCGCACAAGCGCAGCTTGGTCAGCGCCGCGAGAATGAGCGCGCGCTTGCGGGCGGGCGTCTGCTCGTTGTCTTTGTTCTTCTTGCCGTTCTCATCGCGGCCACGTTCGATCTCGGCGACGAGCGCGAGACGCAGCCGCTCGTAGGCGTGCAGCTCTTCCGGTGACGGCGTCAACACGCGCGTCACCACGGTGCGCGGCGGCAGATCTTTGGCGACGTCGCTCTTCTTGCGGCGCAGCAAGAACGGCTGAATGGCGCGCGACAAGAGCTTGCGCCGCTTGTCGTCTTCGTCTTTCTCGATGC
>JANNAY010000476.1:0-4918 GCA_031384945.1 Deltaproteobacteria bacterium | reverse complement strand
GACGACGGCGCCCCGGTGTCGGTGTCAGATTTCGTCGTTGGCGGTGCCGCCGGTGACTTCGTCGATCGGACAGGTACCCGCCATGAAGTGCGCGACGGCGCTCATGCGCAGGGTACGGAAGCCGAGCTTGATGGCCTCGGACTTGATTTCACCCGTCGACGCGCCGTTCAAGATCAGCTCGCGCAGCGGGTCGGTCATCTTCAACACTTCGTAGAAGGCGACGCGGCCCTTGCAGCCGGTGCCGCTGCAGATGTCACAGCCGGCGCCCTTCATCGGCTGAAACTTGCCGATCATGTCTTTCGGCACCTGGGCGCTGAGCAGCACGTCTTTCGGGATGTCGGCGGCCGTCTTGCAGTTCTTGCAAATGCGGCGGCCGAGTCGCTGGGCGACGATGACGTTCACGGCGGCGGTGACGAGAAACGGCTCGATGCCCATGTTGAGCAAGCGCGTGATCGTCGCCGGCGCGTCGTTGGTGTGCAGCGTCGTCAACACCATGTGTCCGGTGAGCGCGGCTTTGACGGCGATTTCGGCCGTTTCTAAGTCGCGCACCTCGCCGACCATGATGGTGTCGGGGTCTTGTCGGAGGAACGAGCGCAGCGCTGCCGCGAAGTTCAGTCCGATGTCTTCGTGCATCTGCACCTGGTTGATGCCGGCGAAGTTGAATTCGACGGGGTCTTCGGCGGTGCAGATGTTGACGTCGTGCGTGTTGAGCGATGACAGCGCCGAGTACAGCGTCGTCGTCTTGCCCGAACCCGTGGGGCCGGTGACGATGCACATGCCGAACGGCTTCTCGATGCCCTCTTTCCACACGGCGATCTGGTCGTCGGCGAGGCCGAGCTTGGTCATGTCGAGCTGCAGGTTGGCCTTGTCGAGCAACCGCATCACGATCTTCTCGCCGAAGAGCATCGGACACACCGACACGCGGTAGTCCATCTCTTTGCCGCCGCCGATGCGCAGCTTGATGCGTCCGTCTTGCGGCAAACGGCGTTCGGCGATGTCGAGGTCGCTCATGATCTTGAGGCGCGACGAGATCGCGTTCTTCAGCTTCAACGGAGGGCGCATGACCTCGTGCAACACGCCGTCGATGCGGTAGCGAACCCGCATCTCTTTTTCGTACGGCTCGATGTGAATGTCTGAGGCGCCTTTCTTGATGGCGTCGACGAGGATCAGGTTCACCAGTTTGACGACGGGGGCGTCTTCGCTGGCGCGTTCGAGGTCGACGACGTTGGCGTCTTGTTCTCTTTCGGCGACGTCGACGTCTTCGTCGAAGTCGTTCATCAGCTCGTCGATGTTGACGCCGCCGAGGGGGTCGTTGTTGCCGCCGCCAGCGTTATTGTAGTACTTTTGAATCGCCGCTTGAATCGACGCTTCAGCGGACACCACTACTTCGATGTTGTAGCCAGTGAGAAACTTGATGTCGTCGATCGCGAAGATGTTCGACGGATCGCTCATGGCGACGATCAGCGAGCCGCCGGCGCGGTTGACTGGCACCACCTGGTGCTTCTCGGCGACCTCTTTTGGAATTAGCTTAATGACGTCGGCATCAATCTCGAATTCAGCAAGATTGATCGCAGGGACGCCATATTGACGCGAGAGAAACTCGGTCAGTTGGCTCTCTTCGATGTAGCCGAGCTTCGTGAGGTGAAAGCCGAGCTTGCCGCCCTCGACCTTCTGGGCCTCTTGCGCTTTCTGCAGCTGCTGCAGGGAAATCAGGTTCTCACGAACGAGCAGCTCACCAAGACGGGCGGGCATGACGACTCCTCTGACGGTTCAAGCCGTCGGGACACTAGCCGCTGTCTCCTGCCCGACGCGAGAACGGGACATTTGCGTCGAAACGGACACCTGGCCGCTTGAGGACGCCGCGGCTTCCGGGCCAGCGTCCTCCCATGACGTCGACGTCCGCCGCAAAGAAGCCTGCCACCGAGCCCGCTGGACCGAGGGTCGATGGCAGCGCTTACGAGATCATCAAGAGCCGGCTGGACGAACAGTCGAAGACGCTCGGCGAGAAAGTGTCGCGCCTGAACGCCCGTCGGCTCGAGGTGTTCGGCACCACCGAGCTCGCCGTGTTGGCCAACGAGCGCGTGCGAACTGACAACAACTGCGTCCCTCGAGACATCTTGAATGTCGGCGGACACTTGTGGTTCGGTTACAACGTCTTCGTCGGCCTCAAGAAAGAGGTGAAGGTCGAGGACGTCTTTGCGCTGCACCGTTTCTCGAGAAGAAACGACGGCGGATTCGACCTTGATCCCCTGCCCCTCACCGGTGAGAGCCCGGATGCGTCGACGGCATTTCTGCGCGATCCAGCATTTCTCAAAGATTTCGGCGAGATCTATCGATACTACAAAATCGCGTCACTGTCGCAGCTGCGGCGCACCGAGAGCGGCCGGCTGCTCGCGGTGTTTCAGGTCGGCGACACCGAGCGCGACGTCAAGGTGCTGCGCTGGCAGCTCACGCCACAGGGCGAAGCGCGCTACGTCGACAGCCGCGGCGACGAAGACCACAAGTTTCCGTCGCGGCACTCGTTCGAGTGGACGCGCGCGACGCGCGAAGACCACGTCACGGGCAAGCACCCGCACGTCAACGTGCGCGACGAGATCTTCGTCGAGACCGTCGGTGGCGATCTCACGATCAAGGTCGAGAACAACACGACCACCGGCCGCGGCATCTACAGCGAGCCCGTCGATGACAAGAGTCAATCGCTCGATGATGGGCAGATCTACCATGCAAAAGTTGGTGCGCTGATCCTGCTGAAAATCCTGCCCTTCAGAGAGACGGCCTGGCGCCACATCGTCTTCAACACGCGCACCAAAGAGGCGACGCGCATCGACGCGATCGCCACGTCGTGCGTCGAGCTCCCCGAAGATCACGGCATCATCTTTCCGGGCGGCTATGCGCTGGCGACCGGTGAGGTGAAGACCTTCGACGTCGAAGGCGCCACCAACTCAGTCGTTGAAAAAGTACTGAAATCAGACAACGGCGAAGACGTTCTTTATGTCTTCTACGAGGCCGCGACCGGCCGGCGTATTTTGTTGCCCTACAACTTGATCGACAAAGAAGTGCGGACGCCCATCGTGTGCCACGGCTGGTCTGTCTTTGATGACGGCACCGTGGTCGCCTTTCGCGCCGAGGGCACCGAGCCAGTGCGGCTGCACCCGATGCGCATCTGGCAGACGCCGTTCTTGTCGCCGGAGCGGGCGGCAGCGGCGCGGTCGACGTCGCAGCACCAGGGATCGCTGCTGTTGAAGACAGGAAACCCTGAGGCAGTGCGAGCGATCTCTGAGGTGCAGACCGTGCGTCGCATGATCGCCAGCGGCAAGCCGACGCTGCGCAACTACGAAGATCTGATCGGCGCAACGACGAAGATCCTCGACGCGTATCCATGGCTCGATCAGGCAGAGGCGCAGCAGCTGCAGGGCGTGCTCGTCGAGGTCAACAAGACCGCCAACCTGGTCATCGACGAATTCGAAAAGGTGCTGGCGATTCAAAAGGCGTCGGCGGAGGCGCTGCTGACGGCGGAGGAGAAGCAGAAGAAGATCTTCGGCGACATTCGTCTCGATGCGTTCACGTCGATCGATCCCTTCGTCGAGCTGATGACGCGGTTGCGCGGCCAGCGCGGGCACCTGATCACCCTCAAAGAAGAGCGCTACATCGACGTCGCCCGCCTCGACGTGCTCGAGCGCGAATGCGCGGCCCGTTTTGACGAGGTGACCGGGCGCGCCGGGCGCTTCTTGCAAGGCCCGGAGGCGCTGACGCCGTACCAGGCGCAGCATGACGACGTGATGAAGCGCGGCGAAGAGGTCGTCAGAGCCGCCGACGTCGCCGGCCTTGTCGACGAATTGATGATCGCGACCCAGGGCTTGCAGCTGCTGACCGAGGTCACCGGACAGCTGAAGATCGACGACGCTGGCGCACGCACCGCCATCCTCGAGGGCATCGCTGCGATGTTGGGCACGCTCAACCGTGGGCGCGCGGTGCTCGAGGCGAAGAAGAAGTCGCTGTTGGCGAGAGAGGGCGCTGCTGAATTTGCCGCGCAGATGCGGCTGTTCGCGTCGGCCGTCGAGAGCGCGATCTCGCTGTGCGATTCACCCGAGCGCACTGATCAAGAGCTGGCGCGTCTGCTCGTGACCGTCGAAGAGCTCGAGGGGCGGTTCTCGGGCTTCGACGACTTCATCGTCGAGATCGGCAAGAAGCGCGAAGAGGTCTTTGAGGCGCTGAGCGCCAAGAAACAGCAGCTGCTCGATGACCGCAACCGCAAGGCTGCAAATCTGTTGCAGAGCGCTGAGCGCATCCTCGACGGCGTGAAGCGCCGCGCGCTACAGATGAAGTCCGCCGATGAGTTGAACGCGGCGTTTGCGGCCGATCCAATGATTGAGAAAGCGCGGGGCATCGCCCGCGAGTTGCAGGCCCTCGGCGACAGCATGAAGGCCGAAGAGGTGCTGGCGCGCCTCAAGGCCACCCGCGAAGACGCCACGCGCATCCTTCGCGACAAGAGCGACATCTACAAAGACGGCGGCGACCTCATTCAGCTCGGGCAGCACCGCTTCGCCGTCAACAAGCAGTCGTTCGACTTGACGTTGCTGCCGCGCAGCGATCGCGAAGGCCACCCGACGCTGGCGCTGCACCTGACCGGCACCGAATACTTCGAGGCCGTCGACGACGACGTGCTCAATGGCTTGAAGGATCTTTGGCAAGACACGATCGTCTCCGAAGACAAAGACGTCGCCCGCGCCGAATTTCTCGCCGCGTCGATCTTGTTCGACGCCCTCCTGGGCAAAGGTGTCGGCATCGACGCACTGGAGCAGGCGCGGCTCGAAGACGGCAAGCTGCTCGCCGTCGTCGCCGACGTCGCCCGCGCCCGCTACGACGAGGGCTACGAGCGCGGCGTCCACGACGCTGACGGCGCGCGCATTCTCGATGC
>JANNAY010000461.1:0-2138 GCA_031384945.1 Deltaproteobacteria bacterium | reverse complement strand
GGCGCGCGCGATGGAGCGCGCGGCCCAGCTCTACGAACAAGGCCTCGACTTCGAGAACGCTGCCCGCGCCTACGAAAAGATCGGCGACCTCTTGCGCGCCGCCGTCTGCCTCGAGCGCGCCGGCAAGATCGACGCCGCCGTCGCCCTGTACAAAAAAGCCGGACCGTCGCAGGGCCTCGCCGAAGCCCTCGCGCGGCAAGGACACTATTTCGACGCCGCTGCCATCTACCGTCACATCTTCAATCTCAAGGCCGAGATCGAGATGCTGCGGCTCGTGCCGGCGACGTCAGAGAACCGCGTGACTGCGGTTTTGCGGCTGTGCGAGCTGCTTGAACAGTATAATTATCCTGACCAGGCCGTGGGTCTGCTGATCGAGACCATCCGCACCGTCGCCGCCGCGCGCTTTCACCAGACGTTGTACTCGCAGCTCGCCCGCCTGCTCGACGGCATGGGCCGCACGGCCGAAGCCAACCAGGTGCGCGCGCGCATGCAGAACCAGCTCGCGCCCGGCAGCGCGGTGCCCGCTGGTGCTCCGGCTCCTGCTCCTGTTGCCGTGCCCACCGTAGGGCCGGCCGTGTTGGGCGGTCCGCCGCCCGGGGCGCCGACGTCGGTGTTGGGCATGCCGCCGCAACGCGCAGCAGCCGTACCCGCCGTCGTCGACGTCGCTGGCACAGGAGGCAGAGACCCCTTCAACGCCCTCGTCGACCCCTTCGGCAACAAAGCAGCCGGCGGCGCCGCAATGGGCAGCGGCGATGCGTACTCGCACCTGAAGAACATCCCGATCTTCGCCGAGCTGGCGGCCCAGGACATGCGCGAACTCTACCGCGCCTGCGACGACGTCAGCTTCGCCGACCAACAGGTGATCATCGAGCAGGGTGTGCCCGGTCCGGGGCTGTTCGTGATCATCCAGGGCAGCGTGCGCGTGCTGCGCGGCGACGCCATGGGCATCACCGAGCTCGCGCGCCTGCAGCCCGGCAGCTACGTCGGCGAACTCTCGCTGATCGACGCTGCGCCCACCAGCGCCCGCGTCGTCGCCGATGGCAGCGTGCTCGGTCTGCGCATCTCGCGCGAGCGGTTCAATCAGTATGTCTTGAATCACGAGACGGCGGCGTTTCGCATCTTCCAGTTGTTCGCGCGAACGCTGGCCGAACGCCTCCGCACGGCGAACCTGAGGAAATGACATGAGCGACCAACCGAAGTCCGCGCCCGCTCCTCTTGCGGGTGCCGCGCCTGCTGCTGCGTCTGCTGCCGCATCGACGGGGGCGCCGACACCGCTGGACCACATTTCGCTGTTTGCGCCGCTCACCGCGCAGGTGAAGGGCGAGCTCGCGGCGTGGATGCAGAAGAAAGTTGTGGCCGCCGGCGAAGTCATCTTTGCCGAAGGCGACCCCGGCGACGCAATGTACATCGTCGATGACGGCTACGTGTCTGTTTATGTGACAGACGCCGCCATGGGCCTCACCGTCGACGTCGCCGCCCTCGGCCGCGGCGAAGCCTTTGGCGAAATGGCCCTCGTCACCGGCGAAGGCCGCAAGGCGTCGGTGAAGGCGTTGGAGAAGACGTCGCTGTGGGTGCTGCACCGCGACGTGTTCTTTCGCCTCGTGCAGGCCGTGCCGCAGATGGGCATCACCATCGCCGCGACCCTGGCGCGTCGCCTCGATCAGGTGAACCGCACGCAGCGGGTGGCCTTTGGCACGCTGCGCGGCGCCAAGATTCCGGATGAGCTGCGTGACGCCGTGCCGCAGAACGTGTGCCTGCGCCACAAGATGGTGCCGGTGTCGACGGCGGCGGGCATCGTGACCCTGGCCTGTGTCGACCCGCAGAACCGCGTCGGCCTCGACGAGATCAAGCGGATGTTGCGCGGCGTCGACATCAAAATCATGGCCGTCGCCGAAGACGACTTCAACCGCTTCATGGCCACGCAGATGACGCAGAACCTCGCTGCGCGCGTCGTTCAGCAGCAGCAGTCGAAGAACTATGTGGCGTTGTCGAAGGGCGCGATCTCGTACTTCGGCAGCGCCGGCGAACAGACCGACGCCGAGAAGATGAAGCAGATCGCCGGCAACGCCGACATCGTCGAACTGCTGAACCAGATTCTCTTCGAAGGCATCGACCGCGGCGCGTCAGACATCCACATC
>JANNAY010000427.1:0-2437 GCA_031384945.1 Deltaproteobacteria bacterium | reverse complement strand
CCGTCGTCGTCGTCTTCGGATCCTTCTTCGGATCCTTCGGCGCGACGGGGTCTTTGACGTCGGGGGCGTCGAGGTCGACGTCGTCGTTCTGCGGCTTGCGGTTGGGGTCGTCGTCGACCTCTTCGATGAACTCGCGCTGCGCGAACGCGGGGGCCGAGCCGAACGTGAGGGCCAAAACGGCAGCAATGACGACGACAAAGCACGCGGAGACGCGCATCGCGCTGTCGTTAGCACACGGACTCCGGCCCCAGCAAAAACCGCAGACGCCTCGGCCATCTCGTCCCGTCGACGACGACAGAAGCAGGCAATCGCTGGTGTGTGCGGGTATCCTCCTGCCATGGCTGAGGACCACCGCCGCGTCGAGCCGCGCTCCATCGTCGGCACCGGCATGGTGAACGACCCCGAGCGCCTCGAGAAAATCGGCGAAGAGGCCGCGCGCCGCGAACGCGCGACGCGCGAGCGTCCTGCTGCGCCGTTTGGCGAAGTGCTCGGGCACGCCCCCGCCAAAGGATCCCTGATCGACGACGTCGAACCCGATCCGAAACGCGCCGCCGCGGTCGTGGTCGAGGGCGAAGCAGCCGCGGCCGAAGAAGCAGCGAAGCAGCCGGCGCCCGAGAAGCGCACGTCGTCGAAGCCGCTGCCGTCGTTGACAGACCCGCGCGAGAAGCTGCTGCGGCAGAAGCTGGCGTTGCTTGAAAAGGCGGCGCCGAAAAAGCCGCTCCTCTCGTCGGAGACGCCGCCCACGGGCAACAGCCGGATGAAAAAAGAATGAGCGCCTTTGCCCCCGCCTCGCCCGTCTCGCACGCCTCGCTTGCGTGCTCGGTGATCCTGCGCTGCGCGGCCGCGTGCGTCGTCGTCGTCACCGCGGGCTGCAACGATCCGCCGACGGTGCGCGAGGTGTCGGTCACCGGCGACACCAACAACCCGCAGGGGCCGTACGAAGTGCGCGCCACCGTCTTCTCCGACGACGCCCTCGGCGACTGCTCTCTCGTCGTTGACGACGGCGCCCGCACGCCGCTCGTGGCGTTTCCAGAAGAATCGGGCGCACGCGAAGCACGGCTCGGCGGCACGCTCGGCGGACGCCCCATCGGCACCGTCGTCAGGTTCGCCGTCGAGGCCTGCGACGCCGCGGGCTTGTGCGTGCAAGACCCCACAGGCTTCCCCGACGACGCCCACGAATTCGTCGTCGGCGCCGTCCCCAGCGTCGTCGCCGTCGACAGCGTCGACCCCGACCACGGACCCGCCAGCGGCGGCAGCGTCGTCGCCGTCCGCGGCACAGACTTCAGAGACGGCGTCGTCGTCGAATTCGACGGCATCGAAGCGCCACACGTCGAGCGCCTGCGCGCCGATCTGCTGCGGGTGACCACGCCCGCGCACGACGTCGGCGTCGTCGACGTCGTCGTCAGCAACGTCGACGGCGGCAGCGGGCGCTTGCCCGCGGCGTTCACGTTTACGCCGGCGCCGACGTTGACGACGGTGTCGCCGCCGTCGGGTCCTGAGCTGGGCGGCACGCGCATCACGCTGACTGGCGACGGCTTCGCCGACAGCGACCGCGTCTTCGTCGACGACGTGCCGTGTCGTCACCGGCTGTTCTTGTCAGAGACCACGATCACCTGCGAGACGCCGCCCGGCACCGGCACCGTCGCCGTCGACGTCACAGCCGAAGACGGCGGCCGAGGCCGCATCATCGACGCCTTTCGCTACATCAAAGCGCCCCGCGTCGACGCCGTCAGCCCCGACAGCGGCAACGCCGAGACCGAGCAGCGCATCACCATCATCGGCAGCGGCTTTCAAGACGGCGCCGTCGTCTTCGTCGGCCCCGTCGGCGACGAGAGCGTCTGCAGCGACGTCGTCTTCACGCCGCCCGACGAGAACGGACAAACCACGCTCACCTGCACCGTCGGCCCCGGCGAACCCGGCATCGTCGACGTCAGCGTCGTCAACTTCGACCAACAAACCGGCGTGCTGCCCGGCGGCTACGCGCGGCTGGGTCCGCCCGTCGTCGTCGCCATCGTGCCCGACGAAGGACCAAACATCGGCGGCACCGAGGTGCACATCTTCGGCGCCGGCCTCAGCGAGAGCGACGCCGTCTTCTTCGGCGACCCGACTGGACCAAACGGCGACGACGCCACCCGCGCCTTTGTCGTCGACGCCTTTGACGACGTCGAGCTCGTCGTCATCACCCCGCGCACCCCGCTGGCCGACGGACCGACCCCAGCGGACGGCTTCGTCGCCGTCGACGTCACCGTGCAGCGCACCCGCGACGACGACACCCGCAGCGACGTGCTTGAGCAGGGCTTTCGCTACCTCTGGCCGCCCGAGGTCGACAGCGTCGCGCCAGGCTCCGGACCGACGGCCGGCGGCACCTTTGTCGTCGTCAGCGGCCGCTTCTTCACCGCCGACACCGCCTTGTTCTTCGACGGCGTCGCCTGCGTCG
>JANNAY010000358.1:0-3027 GCA_031384945.1 Deltaproteobacteria bacterium | reverse complement strand
GTCGCCGCGGGTCAGCCCGTGCTGCGGCAGACGGATTCGCCTTCGCCTTCGCCTTCGCCTTCGCCTTCGCCTTCGCCTTCGCCTTCGCCTTCGCCTTCGCCTTCGCCTTCGCCTTCGCCAACGACTTCGACTTCTTCGGCGGTGCACCAGGAAGAGCAGCCGTCGCCGTCGACGCGGTTGTCGTCGTCGCAGCCTTCGCCTTCTTCGACGGTGCCGTTGCCGCACACAGGCAAACGACAGTCGCGCACGGCGAAGCGCAGCTCACCCTCGGTGTCGCCGTTGCTGGAGACGGGGAGGTCCCACAGGCGCAGGGTGCGGGTGGCGGCGACGTCGACGAAGCCGCGGCCGTCGCCGGCGTCGAAGCCGACCTGCGCCGGGACGCCGAGCAGGCCATCGCTGCTTCTGGCCTCGAGCCACTCGATGGCCTCGTAGCGAAAGACGACGTCGTAGTTGCGGGCGTCGACGACGTTCTCGAGCGCGAGCTGAAACTGGTTCAAGAGATCGGTCTGGCGGTCGTAGCGGCCGACGCCGGCCCAGGTGACGAGGACGCCGTCGTCGTTGACGTCGTAGAAGACGCTGCCGCCGCCGTCTCGGGTGTCGACGTCGGCCCACAAGGGCGCGATCAGCGGGGCGGCTGCGATCGGAAAGCGGGCTTCGGTAAAGGCCGCGACCGGCGCGCCGAAGCTCACCGTGCCGTTGGTGTTGACGAAGAACGACCGGTGGGTGCGGCCAAAGAAGCAGACGCCGTCGGGGAAGGCGGCGCCGACGTCGACGCCGTCAGAGGATCCGTCGTCGGAGGCGGCGAGGGCGCCGTCGCCGTAGTCCTCGGGGCCACCGCGGTCGGCTTGCAGCTCAAGGGCGCCTGCGGGCGTGGCGACGACGACCACGGCGAAGAGGCTGCTGACGGCGGCGAACGGGAAAAAGCGCATACAGAGAGAGACGGACGGCGGCGGGGCTTCTTGAGGCAGCGATCCGCCTGCTGACCGACGTCGTCGACAAGGCCGTTCATTTGACCGCGACAAGAGACCGCCCGTATCGTGCCGACGTCGTCATGGCCCTTCACAAGCCGCCAAAGCCCCCGTCGTCGTCGCCGCCCCCACCGGGGCCGGTGCTGCCGCGTCCTTCGATCCACCCGTCGATCGGTGCCGCTGGCGACGACATCGCGTCGACGTCGCCGTCGCTTCAGCAGAAGGTGTCAAAGGCCCATCCGCTGGTCGGCGGCGACGGCAAGCTCGCCAAGAAAGAGCTGGTCGAGCAGTACACGCCCTTCGTCAGAAGCATCGCCGCCAAGATCAAAAAGGGTCTGGCGAAGAACATCGAGTTCGACGACCTGCTCGCCTATGGCATGACGGGGCTGCTTGAAGCAGCCGAACGTTATGACCCGAAGATGGGCGCGAACTTCATGACATTTAGCTACTACCGCGTTCGCGGGGCCATCTATGATGGTCTTCGTGGTATGGGGTGGGTCAGCCGTACAGAATACCAAAAGATTCGGTTCGAAGAGCGGGCGACGCAGTACCTCGAGAACATGGCCTCGCGCGAAGTCGTCGGCGACGCCGCCAGCAACAAGACCGTCGAAGACAACATCGAAGACCTCGCCAACCAGGTCAGCCAGCTCGTCACCATCTACGTCACCTCGCTCGAAGCGATGGAAGACCTGCAGGTCGAAGACAAAGAACGACAGCCGGTCGACGAGCGATTTGCCGACCTCGAAATGAAGGCGCATGTCCGCGAAGCAATCGCACGTCTGGCCGAGGCCGATCGCGAAATCGTGATGCTCTATTACTTCAAAGAGTTCTCGCTCCAAGAAGTGGGCAATCAGCTCGGCCTGTCGAAATCATGGACCTCGCGGCGCCACGCCCAGGCCATCGACCGACTCACGAAGGTGCTGCAAGAGATCCTGAAAGAGCAGCCCGCCGCGCCGCCCAAAAGGCGTTGAATTTCAGGGACTTGAAGAGAGTGCCCCGCGGCGCTGCAGGTCAACAAGATCAGCCTTGATGCGGCCGCGGTCGACGATGACGCCGGCAGCGCTGCCTTCGTCGACGACGACCGCGATGGCGTCTGCGAGGGGTCGGCCGTCGGCGCACAGCATCAAGACCTTGGCGACGCCGAGCGAGAGCGGCTGCACCGCGAACAGCTCGGCCCGCTGAAAGCACAGCAGCGCCACCGGCGCAGCCGACGCCGCCGGCCACGTCGTCGTCGTCGACGTCACGTGGTGCACGGGGTGGGCGTAGACGCAGAGCCGCGCCGAGGCGTCGAGCAGCAGCCCCCGCGCCTCGTCGAGGGGACCGGCGGCGTGGGCGCTCACCTCAGAGAGCGTCACCTCGATCTCGAGGGCCTCGAAGTGGCAGAGCTCGGCGAACGACGGATGCGGCGTCGACGTCGGCTGCTGCGCCTGCGTCTGCTGCAGCCACGCCGTGAACTCGCCGGGCACGTCGCGCAACAGCCGCGTGGTCGGCGGTGACGTCGACAACCACCGGGCGACGAGGGCGTCAAAGGCGACGTCGCCCGCGAGCCGCCGCGCGTGCGGACAGGCCCGATCGATGGTGCCCATCAGGTTGTTGCGCACGAGGCGGCGGTAGACGCGCTGGCGCTTCTGTCCTTCAGCGTCGTCGCCAAAGAACGCAGGCCGCTCGTCGAGCAAGAGCCTTTTGAAGCCCGCTTCGACGTCGCGCAGGGTCATCGCGCACCTTCAGCCGCGGCGCTGTCGTCGACGATGCGCTGCAGCTTCACGATCTCGGCCTCGAGCTCAGCGAGCGGCGGAATCTGGTGATCGCGCTCGAGCAGCGTCGGCGGTGGCACGAGCCCACGTCGACGAAAGGCGGCGCAGGTGAAGGCGAACAAGTCGTAGACGGGGTCGACGACGGCGGCGCCGTGGGTGTCGACGACGAGGACAGCGACGCCTTCGGGTGAGACTTCTTCGACGTGGTGTCCGGCGATGTGCATCTGCTTCACGCGCTCGAGGGGCAGCGAGTCGATGTACGCCCGAGGGTCGAGCCCTTCAGAGGCGGCGAAGTTGATCGCGTT
>JANNAY010000355.1:0-5047 GCA_031384945.1 Deltaproteobacteria bacterium | reverse complement strand
CATAGAGCTGGTCGGCGACTTCCATCGTCTTCTTGTTGTGCGTAATGACGATGAACTGCGACAGCGAGGAGACGTCTTTTACCATGTCGTTGAAGCGGCCGACGTTGGCCTCATCCAACGGCGCGTCGACCTCATCGAGCAGGCAGAACGGCGAGGGCTTCAGCAAGAAGATGGCGAAGATCAGCGACACCGCCGTCAAGGCCTGCTCGCCGCCCAACATCAAGGCGACAGAGCCGAGCTTCTTGCCCGGCGGCTGCGCGTAAATCTCGACGCCCGTCGTGAGCATGTCGTTCGGGTCGGTGAGCGCCAGCCACGCCTTGCCGCCGCGGAACAGCCGCGGAAACACCTGCGTGAAGCGCTCATTGATGCCCTCAAAAGTCTCTTGGAAGCGCTTCTTTGTTGTCCGGTTGATCTTGATGATCGCCTTTTCCAATTGGTTCAGCGCGTGCGTCAGGTCGTCGGCCTGCGTGCGCAAGAAGTCGTGGCGCTTCTCGAGCTCTTGGCACTCGTCGATCGCGGTGAGGTTGATGGCGCCGAGGTTCTCGATCTGGCGCTCGAGCTCGGTGATGCGGGCGTCCATCTCTTGCAGCGCGTCGGCCGAGGGCAGCGGGCGCTGGTGGTAATCGGCCAAGACCTCCATCGGGGTCACGCGGTGGCGCTCGATGGTGCGGTCGATGAGGGCGTCGAGCTCGAGCTCGCGCTCGCGGATCGAGAGCTGCAAACCAGCGTGGCGGTCGCGGGCAGCGTCGAGGGCGGCGCGGGCGGCGCGGGCTTCGTGTTCTTTGACCCGCAGGTCTTCGCTCTTCTTCTCCCAGGCGAGGCGCAGCTCTTCGAGCGACGTTTTGACGCCTGTGCGCTCGCCGCCGAGCACGGCGAGGGTGGCGCGGGCTTCGGCTTCGATCTTGGTGAGCGATTCGCGCTCGAGGTGGCCGTCTTCGATCTGCTTCTGCAGGCGCGTGAGGCGGGCCTCGAGGTCTTTCGACTGGGCCTCGTGCGACGTCAGGTTCTTCTTCAGGTTGTCGGTGCGCTCAGCGATCGACGCGGCGCGCACTTTCATCGTCGTGACGACGTCTTGCTTGGCGGCGATGGTCTGGTCGAGCTCGACGAGCCCCTGACCGCGCGTGGTCAGCTCGGCCTCCATCGCCGCACGCGAGCCCTCGGCGTCGCGCAGCTTCGTCGACTTCTCTTCGACGTCGATGGCGGCCTTGGCGAGCGAGACGCCGAGCTTCTCTTCGTCTTGCGCCAACCGCTCGGCGCGCTGCTTCAAGCGCAGCTGCTCATCAAGCGCGCGCTTCCAGGCACCCTTGACCTCGACGAGCTTCAGCGACGCCTGCTGCGCCCGCTCTGTCGACCGCTGCAACGTCTCATCCAACGTCATGAGCTCTTGCTGCTTCGTCTCGACGGCCTTCTGCAGGTCGACGAGGCCAACTTCTTTGGCGTCGACGTCGTCTTTGAGCTCGCGCATCTCGCGCTTCTGCTTCAAGACGCCCTGGCCCTCTTTGTCGACGACGCCGCCCCTGACGACGCCAAAGGCGTCGAAGACGTCGCCGGCTTTGGTGACGACGGTGGCGCCGTGGTCGCGGGCTTCTTTCCAGACTTTGGCGGCGGCGTCGGCGTCGTCGACGAGAAACAACCGCGACAAGATGCTCTTGGCCGACGGACCGGCCTTTTTGCCGAGCTTGACGACGTCAAGCGCCCGCACGGCGCCGTCGATGGCGACGTCGAGAGCGGCTGGCTGGGCGCTGTCGACGATGAGCTCGGCGCGGCCCTTGGCCTTGCCTTCGCGCAAGAAGTCGACGGCGGCGCGGGCGTCTTCGTCGCCGTCGACGACGACGGCTTGGAGTCTGGCGCCGAGGCCGGCTTCGATGGTGGCTTCGACGTCGGCGTTGGCTTCGAAGAGGTCGACGAGCAGTTTGCCGCGGCCCTCGAGCGGACCACCGCGCTTCAACAGCGCACGCACCGACTCGGGCGACTGCTCGTAGCGGGCGTGAATTTCTTCGAGCGACGAGAGGCGCGAGCGCTTCTTGTTGAGGTCGGCGCGGGCGTCGTCAAAGGCGCGCTGGGCCAGCGACAGCGTCTTCTTCTCGACGGCGATGGTGTCGGTGGCGGCTTTGCGTTCTTCTTCGGCGGCGACTTTGTCGGCTTCGACGGCGACACGTTCGCCGTCGTGCAGCGTCACCTGCTCGTCGATGCGCACCAGCTCATCGACGAGGGGCGCGCGCTCTTGCGCCACCAGGTCTTTGCGCTTCTGCATGTCGTCGAGCGAGATGCGCAGGTTGTGCACGTCGCTGCCGAGCTTTGCCGCCGTCGTCGACGACTCGATGACGTTCTTGCGCAGGGCTTCGACGGCCTTGGATTCGTCGCCGCGTTTGGCTTTGTGGGCGTCGAGGTCGGCGACAGCGGCGTCGAGGGCGCCTTCGTCTTGCTGCGCTTCGCTGAACAAATCGCGCTGCGATTTTTCGAGCTCTTGCCGCATGCCCTCAACGATCGCGCGCTGCTCACGCAGACGATCGACCTCGACGGCGGCCTCTTCGTCGCGCTTCTTTGACGACTCGTAGGTCTTCTGCGCGTGCTCGGCCGACTGCGTGTTGAGGGCGAGCCCCGCGTCGATCTCGTAGAGGCGACCCTGCTTCTCGTTGAGGGTCTTCTCGTCGTCAGAGAGCGTGCGGCGCATCTCGTCGATGATGCCTTCGACGGCAGCGTTGCGTTCAACTTCGCCTTTCATGCCATCGTTGATTTCGGCGTAGCGCGCGCGGTCGTATTGCGCAGCGTTGCTCAGCTCGAAGAACCGCAGTGTCGCAAGGTGAAGCTCGATCTCTCTGACGTCGGTCTTCAGCTCTTTGTACTTCTCGGCCTTCTTCGCCTGCCGGCGCAGCGAGCCCAGGCGGCGACCGATCTCTTTGGTGACGTCGTCAATGCGCTGCAGGTTCTGGCGCGTCGCGTCCATCTTGCGCGTCGCCTGGTCTTTGCGCGCCTTGTACTTGGTGATGCCGGCAGCCTCTTCGATCACGCGGCGCCGCTCTTCGGGCTTCACCTTCATGATCTCAGCAACCTGACCCTGGTTGATGATTGAGTATGCCTTTGAACCGACGCCGGTGCCGAGAAACAGATCGTGCACGTCTTTCAGGCGGCACGGGGTCTTGTTGATCTCGTACTCGCTCTCGCCGTCACGGTAGAGCCGACGCGTCACCTGAATCTCGTCGATGTGCGCGTATTCAGGCGGCACGTGGGTGCCGTCGTTGTCGAAGGCGAGGGTGACTTCGGCCATGCCCATGGGGCCGCGGACGTCGCTGCCGTTGAAGATGACGTCTTGCATCGAGCCGCCGCGCAGCATGCGCGCGCTCTGCTCGCCCATGGCCCAACGGATGGCGTCGACGATGTTGCTCTTGCCGCAGCCGTTGGGGCCGACGACGCCGGTGATGCCGGCACCGAAGCGGATCGAAGTGCGGTCAGCGAAGGACTTGAAGCCCTGAATGTCGAGACGCTGGATCTTCACGAGGTTGATCTCTCCGGGACGGCGTGGATGGCACGGTCCCGTCGTCGAGCAACAGGGAAAAATCGCGCTGGTTCTGGATCAGTCGACGACGAGAAAGCCGGCCAAATTCAGGGCCTTGGCACGCCGCCGCAAAACGTGGCGTGGCGCAGCGCTGCGGCCGACGGCGACGACGGGGACGTTGACGCGGCCGACGCACCAGGCGGCGGAGAACAAGAAGGCGCCGTCGACGTCGACGGAGGCGCCTTTGTCGCGCTCGAGCAGGGGCGCGAGGCGCACCGTGCCGGCGGTGGCGTAGAGCGTGGTCGCGCGCGCGGTGTCGACGAGCAACCGGGCGAATTCGACGCCGGTGGTGGCGTCGGTGCCGCCGGGGGCGAGGTCTTCGACGACCACCAGCACGTCGCAAGGGGCGCAGGCGGCGACGACGGCCACAACGCGATCGGGGCGCGGTGGTTGGCACATCAGCGGCGAGCAGCAGGCGTGCAGCAGTCCGTCGGGCAGGGCGGCGACGACGGGGACGACGCCTTTGGCTCTGACTGCGTCGGCGGCGGCTTTGAATTCGGCGACGAAGGAAGCGAATTCGTCGTCGTCGAGCACCCTCGGCAGGCGTCCGGTCGTCGACTCTTTGACTGCCGCCGGGCCCACAGGGCGCTCCACCGACCAGCGCGCGGCGGCGGGCCCCGCGTGGTCGAGAAATGGGATCAGCGCGCGCAGTTTCACGCCTTCGACGACGCGTTCATCGACGACGACATCGTCTTTCGCGCGTCTGCCGGTGGCGCTGACGGCGATGACGACGGCGTCCCCGGCCGCGGCGCCTGCAGCAGCGTCGTCGTAGGAAGAGACACGGCCGCGCATCTCAGCTCGGCTGCAGCGTCGAGAAGCAGGCGAAGAAAGAGCGCGCGCGCATCCTCCGTCGATGGCCGCACCGCCGCGCGACCGCAAGGCAGGACGTCGACAAAAGCGTCCGGCGGGACGTCGACAACCGCCACTGCGCCGTGAGAGGTTCCCCGTCCCATGTCGCAGCAACAGCTCGTCCGCACCGGCCTTGATGTCCTCGTCGACGAGAAGATGGCGCGGCTCAAGTCATCAGCGGGGGGCAAGCGCGTGGCGCTGCTCGGCCACCCCGCCAGCGTCGACCGTCACCTCGTCCACTTGCTCGATCGCTGCATTGAGCACGGCGTGAAGCTCGTGCGCCTGTTCGGGCCCGAGCACGGGCTGCTGGGTGACGCGCAAGACATGGCCCACGTCGGCGACCACAAAGATCGGCGCAGCGGCGTCGACGTCGTTTCGCTCTATGGTCCGACGCGCGACTCGCTGTTTCTCAAGCGCTCCGACCTCAGCGACGTCGACGTGCTCGTCTGCGACCTGCAAGACATCGGCAGTCGCTACTACACCTTCGCCTACACCATCGCCTTCGCGCTGCGCGCCGCGGCCGGAACGAAGACCAAGGTCATGGTGATCGACCGTCCGAACCCCATCGACGGCGTCACCGTCGAGGGCAACGTCGTCGACCCCGCCTTTGGCAGCTTCGTCGGCGAGTACGCGCTGGCCAAC
>JANNAY010000293.1:0-6641 GCA_031384945.1 Deltaproteobacteria bacterium | reverse complement strand
CGACGACACGGATCGACGACACGGATCGACGACACGGATCGACGACACGGATCGACGACACGGATCGACGACACGGCTCGACGGCACGGATCGACGACACGGATCGACGACACGGATCGACGACACGGATCGACGACACGGCTCGACGACACGGCTCGACGACGCGGATCGACGACGCGGATCGACGACGTGGCTCAACGACGGCGGCGGTCTGCATCTCAGCCCCACGCAGTGGAAAAAACACGAGGCCGGCTGGGCTGCTCGCCAACGACAATGACCGTCGCGGCCGGAGCGCCCTGCGGCCCGCGCACGCATCCCAATTCACAACCCGGGTTGCGGGTCGCGCGTCGAGGTGGACCCAGGGTCGGAGAAGCGCGGCACCTCGACGCAGATGGCGTCGTTTGACCGCGGTGAGAACACGCGCGCGGCATTTTGTCGCAAGCCGCTGACGACGTCACAAAGCCGCGATCGTCGTCGACAGCGGTGGGAATGAAACTCGCTCTACAAGTGCGTGACGCATTTCGTCGTTGTGGCGACCGCCAGCATTGTGTAGCTGCGGCGCCGTTCCAGAGACCCTCGCGAGGTCGGCAGATGGCTCAGATTTTTCCCAAGTGGACGAACGACATTCCCAAGATTGGCGTGCCCGTCACCGCCATCCTCGGCTGCTTTGCAGTCGTGGTCGTCTGGTACTGGTTCTCTCCGATGCACACCGACGTGGGCTACGGCCCGGTGCAGCCCATCCCGTACAGCCACGAGCTGCACGCCGGGCACGGCACGGTCACGCTCAGCGACGGCACGCAAGCTTCGTCGTTGGGCCTCGACTGCCGCTACTGCCACAACAACGTCGAGAAGAGCGCCAGCGCCGGCGTGCCCGCCACGGGCACCTGCATGAACTGCCACAAGCAGGTCAAGCTCGGCTCGCTCGCGCTGGCGCCGCTCTACAAGAGCTGGGGCGACGGCAAGCCCGAGCACGACGGCGGCGGCGTCCCCTGGAAGCGCATCCACAAGGTGCCCGACTACGCCTACTTCAACCACTCCGCGCACGTCGCCATCAAGCACAAGGGCGTCGCCGTCGGCTGCGTCACCTGCCACGGTCGCGTCGACACGATGAAGGTCGTGCACCAGCAGCAGCCGCTGTCGATGAGCTGGTGCCTCGACTGCCACAACAACCCCGCGCCCAACCTGCGCCCGATCGCCGAGGCCACCAACATGACGTGGCACGCCGACGAGGCCTGGCTCAAAGAGGCCGCCGAGATCGCGACCCACCTCGAGCCGCCGGGCACGAGAAACGCCGTCACCAAGACGTCCGACGAGGTCTGCACCCCACACCACGAAGAAGAAGCCTGCGTCGAGCACGGCTGCAGCTGGGAGCACGACCACTGTGCGGGCGGCCAGATCGTCCGCGCGACGGCGAGCTGCACCGGCTGCCACCGCTGAGACCTGCGAGCTGACTGAGACCTGCGTTCTTCGCTGACCTTTTCTTCGATTCGACTGAGCCCTCTTCCTTAGGAACAGCACGATGTCCAAGCGCGATCTGTTCGCCCCCTTCCGGGCCGCTTACAAAGCGGAAGCCGAGAAGCACAACGGACCAAAGTACTGGCGGTCCCTCGAGCACAAGGGCGCCGGAATTTCCGGTCAGGTCGAAGGCGACGACGTCGAATTCGACGCCGCCGTCTCGCTGCCGCCGACCGAGATGCAGCGCCGTGACGTGCTGAAGATCGCCGGCGCGAGCATCGCGCTCGCCGGTCTCAGCACCGCCTGCGTGCGCCGTCCCGAAGAAGAGATTCTTCCGTACACGCACCAGCCCGAAGAGATCGTGCCCGGCATCGCCACGCGCTACGCCAGCGTGCACCCGCGGCCCACCGGCGCCGTCGGCGTCGTCGTCACCGCCTACGAAGGCCGCCCCACCAAGATCGAAGGCAACCCGCTGCACCCCGGCAGCCGCGGCGCCGCCGACATCTGGGCGCAGGCCGAGATCCTGCGTCTGTGGGATCCTGACCGCAGCCGCACCCCGAGAAAGAACCTCAAGGGTGGCAAGGGCGCCGGCTACGACGGCGTCTACGAGCCCGCCCCCACGCTCGACCACGTGCACGACGACGGCAACGTCGCCGGCGAGGCCGCCAGCTGGGCCGACTTCGACACCTTCGCCAAGGCCCACTTCGACGCCTTCAGCCAAAACGGCGGCAAAGGCCTCGCGTTCCTCGTCGACGGCTCTGACAAGCCCACCCGCGATCAGCTGCTGGCCGACGCGGTGGCCAGGTGGCCCAACGCCCGCGTCTTCCGCCACGACGCCATCAACGCCGACCACGGCGAGGTCGGCGCCAGCGCCGTCTTTGGCGCCGGCAGCCGCGTGCACTTCGACCTCGAGAAGGCCAGCGTCGTGCTCGCCCTCGACAGCAACTTCCTCGTCGACGGCGCCGACTCGCTGGCGCTGGCGAAGTCGTTCGGCAAGGGCCGCAAGGTCAAAGACAAGTCCGACGCCGACAAGATGAACCGCCTCTACGCGGTCGAAGGCATGTTCTCGGTGACCGGCGCCAACGCCGACCACCGCCTGCGCCTGCGCCCGTCGCAGATCCCCGCGTTCCTCTCCGCCGTCGCCGCCGCCCTCGCCTCCGCTGGCGTCGCCAACGACGTCGGTGGCGCATCGAATTCGGCTGCTGCTCCCGCTGGCGCAGAAGCCTTCGTCAAAGCCGTCGCCGCTGACCTCGCGAAGAGCCAGGGCAAGGCCGTCATCGTCGTCGGCGAGCGCCAGCCCGCCGCTGTGCACGCCGCCGCCTACGCCTTGAACGCTGCGCTGGGCGCCGGCACCAGCGGACTGCAGACCGTGACGACGTCGTCGACGGCAGCGCAGGCGCTCGAATCCAACGTCGTTGCCCTCGCCGACGCCCTCAACAAAGGCGAAGTCGACACCCTCGTCGTCATCGACGCCAACGTCGTGGCCACCGCCCCCGGCGCCGTCGAATTCGCCGCCGCCCTTGGCAAAGCCAAAGTCGTCATCCACGCCGGACTCGCCATCGACGAGACGGCGCTGCAGGCGACGTGGCACCTGCCGCTGGCCCACTGGCTCGAGAGCTGGGGCGACGCGACGTCATGGAACGGCACCGCCGCCGTCGTCCAGCCGCTCATCTTGCCGATCTTCGGCGCGCGCTCTGAGGTCTCGCTGCTCGGCGGTCTCGTCAAAGGCGACACCGACGACAGAAAGCTCGTCGAGGCCACCTGGTCGGGCGCCGGCTTGAGCACCAAAGAGTTCAAGCGTGCCTTGCACGACGGCGTCGTCAGCAAGGGCACGGCGCTCTCGACGCGCACGCCGAACACGGCGGCGCCGTCGACGACGGGCCTGAAAGACGGCCTCAACAGCACAGCCAAAGGCGAAGGCCTCGAGATCGCCCTGACCTTCGGCCCGATCCTCGACGGACGCCTCGGCAACCTGCCGTGGAACCAAGAGCTGCCCGACAGCATGTCGAAGCTGTGCTGGGACAACGCCCTGATCGTCTCGCCGAAGTTCGCCAAGGCCAACGGCATCACGTCGAAGGTCAAGCGCAACAAATACGAAGCCACCGTCGTCGTGCTCGACGTCGAAGGCCGCAAGATCGAAGCCCCCGTCTTCGTGCTGCCCGGCGTCGAAGACAACTCGGCCTCGCTGCACCTGGGCTACGGCCGCCACACCGGCGCCGTCGCCGCCAACATCGGCGTCGACGCGTTTCCGTTGATCGGCAAAGACGGCGGCAAGCTGGTGTTCGCCAAGGTCTCTTTGGCCAACAAGGTCGGCGACCTCTGCTCGACGCAAGACCACTTCAGCCGCCCCGGCAACCCGCTCAACGAAGTCACCTTCGCCGAGTCGACGACGTACCCGAAAGACGCGCGCGAGCGCGTGCTGGGCACGTCCTTCGACGAAGGTGGCGCCGTCGGCATGCTGACCGGCGCTGGCAAGAAGGGGCCGTCACCCATCGTCCGCATGGGCAAGCTGACGGTCTACAAAGAAGAAAAGACGCCCGCCGAAGGCTTCGCCCACGAAGGCGACATCCCCGGCAACCTCGTCGCCCACGGCACGCCGGCGCAACAGCCGCGGCGCCCGCTGCAGCCCACCGGCGACATCCGCTACGACGGCCAGCAGTGGGGCATGGTCATCGACCTCACCGCCTGCATCGGCTGCAACGCCTGCGCGATCGCCTGCGTCGCCGAGAACAACATCCCCGCTGTTGGCCGCAAGCAGGTCTTGCTCGGCCGTGAGCTGCACTGGATGCGCATCGACCGCTACTTCCATGGCGACGTCGAAGATCCGAAGTCGCTGCACCAGCCGCTCAACTGCATGCACTGCGAGAACGCGCCGTGCGAGCCGGTGTGCCCCGTCGCAGCCACTGTGCACGACGAAGAAGGCCTCAACGCCATGGCCTACAACCGCTGCATCGGCACGCGGTACTGCGCCAACAACTGCCCGTACAAGGTCCGCCGTTACAACTATCTCGACTTCACGGTCACCGGAAATGTGTACCGTGATCCCGAGCAGGCCAAGCGCGCTGATGTGTACAAATACCAGCGCAATCCCAACGTCTCCGTTCGCTACCGCGGCGTGATGGAGAAGTGCACCTACTGCACCCAGCGCGTCGAGTCCGCGAAGATCGCGGCCAAGAACGCCGGCGGCGATCGCAAGAACCTGCCCGACGGCGCGGTCACCCCCGCCTGCGCGCAGACGTGCCCGACCGAGGCCATCACTTTCGGCAACATCAACGACGAGAAGTCGCGGGTGCACGCGCTGAAGAAGAGCGACCGCAACTACGAGCTCTTGCAAGAGCTCAACGTCCGGCCGCGCACGACCTACCTGGCGCGCCTGCAAAACAACAACACCGAGCTCGAGGGCTGATCGATGGCGAGCACCTCATTGACCCACAAAGAGCCCACCACCCACGAAAAGGCCGTCGCGGCGTTGCCGACCGACCCCAACCAGCGTGGTGACGTCGTTTTGCCAGACCCCGAAGAGGGGCGTGAGCTGCTCGTTCGCGGCAACCTGAGCTTCGGCGACATCACCAACATCGTCCTGGCCGTCAACGAAGCGCCGCTGCTGAAGACGCCGGCCCCCTTCGTCTTCGGCTTGCTGCTGTCGGCGTCGGTGCTGGCGATGTTCGGCGGCTACGTCGCTTACCTGTTCTGGGAAGGTCCCGGCATTTGGGGCAACAACAACCCTGTGGGTTGGGCCTGGGACATCGTCAACTTCGTCTTCTGGGTCGGCATCGGTCACGCCGGTACGCTCATCAGCGCGATTCTCTATCTCTTCCGTCAAAAGTGGCGCACAGCCGTCAACCGCTACGCCGAAGCCATGACGATCTTCGCCGTCATCTGCGCCGGCTCTTGCGTGTCTTTGCACGTCGGACGCATCTGGCTCGATTACTGGCTCTTCCCCTTGCCCAACCAGATGGGCATCTGGGTGAACTTCCGCTCGCCGCTCGAGTGGGACGTCTTCGCCGTGTCGACGTACTTCACCGTCTCGCTGCTGTTCTGGTTCACCGGCCTCGTGCCCGACTTCGCGACCCTGCGCGACCGCGCGACCAACCGTTGGCGCCAGCTCTTTTATGGAACGTTGGCCATGGGATGGCGCGGTTCCATGCGCCACTGGGTCACCTACGAAAAGGCGTACCAGCTGCTCGCCGCCTTCTCGATGCCGCTCGTGCTCTCGGTGCACACCATCGTGTCGTTCGACTTTGCCGTGTCGCAGCTGGCTGGCTGGCACACCACGATCTTCCCGCCCTACTTCGTCGCCGGCGCCATCTTCGGCGGCTTCGCGATGGTGAACAACCTGCTCATCCCGGCCCGCGCCTGGCTGGGTCTCAAGGACGTCGTCACCATTCGCCACATCGAAAACATGAACAAGATCATCCTGCTGACCGGCAGCCTCGTCGGCTACGCCTACGGCATGGAGTTCTTCGTCGCTGCCTACTCCGGCAACGAATACGAAGGGTTCACGTTCATCAACCGTGCATTTGGTCCGTACGCTTGGTCGTATTGGACGATGATGAGCTGCAACGTGCTCTTCCCCCAGATCTTCTGGTTCAAGAAGATGCGCACGAACACCACCGTCTCGTGGATCGTCGCGGCCTTCGTCAACGTCGGCATGTGGTTCGAGCGCTTCGTCATCACGATCACGTCGCTGCACCGCGACTCGCTGCCGTCGTCATGGGACTACTTCATCCCGCAGACCGAGTGGTTCTTCCTCATCGGCACCTTCGGCTTGTTCTTCACCTGCTTCTTGTTGTTCGTCCGCTTCTTCCCGGTCATCGCGATCGGCGAAGTCAAAGCCGTCATGCCGCAAGCCAACCCGCATTGGGAGGGCTACGGCCACGGTCACAACGGCGCGGCGCACGCTGAGAAGGGAGCGCACTGATGTCCGCACCCAAGACGTGGGGCCTGCTGGCCCAGTACGAAAACCCCGCCGAGATTTACCACGCAGCCGAGCGCATCCGAGACGCTGGCTACAGCAAGTGGGACTGCTGCGTGCCCTTCCCCGTGCATGGCCTCGACAAGGCGATGGGCGTGAAGCCCTCGACCCTGCCGTGGTTCGTGTTCGTCATCGGCATCTGCGGCTCTCTCTTTGCCCTGTGGTTCGAGATGTGGTCGATGGGATATGACTATCCCATCATCGTGCAGGG
>JANNAY010000251.1:0-4112 GCA_031384945.1 Deltaproteobacteria bacterium | reverse complement strand
GGCGCCGCCCTTCTCGGTGACGATCTCGTCTTCGTCGCTCTTCTCTTTGGGCTTCTTCAGGCCAATGAGCGCGACCGGCGTGATCATGAAGAGGGCGAGGGCGAGCAGCACCGGCAAGGTGCCGGGGTTGACGCGGGCCTTGGCCTGGCGCTCTTCGGCCGTCGTCGGCGCCGAGAGGTAGGCGAGCACTTCGTCGGGCTTCACGTGCTGGCGGTGGCAGGTGATGCAGCTGTCGGGCTCGGGCTTCGCTTGCGCGTGGCAGGTGCCGCACGTCTTGCGCGCGTCGGCGGCGATCGGCTTGAGGCCTTCGGCATGGCAGCCAAGGCAACGCCCTTCGATCGACATGTGCGTCTGGTGCACGTCGAAGGCGTCGATCTGCAGCTTGTCTTGGCCAATGACGGGGGCGCGGTGCTTGGCGGCCTTGTTGCCCCCAGCAGTCAGCAGCGTCTCGTGGGGGTCGCCTTCGTGGCAGCCGATGCAGCCGACCTTGGCGGCGGCGACGGGGTTGAAGTCGCGGCCGTTGTGCTCGCCGTGGCAGTCGAAGCAGGTGAGGCCGGCCGTGGTGTGCTTCTCGGTCGGCGCCGTCGTCGCGTGGCAGGTGTTGCAAGTGGTGTCTTCGACGTGGCCGCCCTTGTGGCAGGCGAAGCACGAGACCTTGTCGCCGAGGGGCACTTTTTCGCCGTTGGTCTGGGCGATCTCGTGGGCGCGGGCGGTGAACTCGGGCGTGGCGTGCTGGGCGCCGACGCCGCCGGGGGCGAGGGCGTCGAGGCGCGTGGCCAGCAAGCACAAGACGAGCACGACCGGAGCAGTGACGACGCCGGCCCAGGCGAGCCGACCCTTCAAGACCTTGCGTACGGTGTCCGACGTCGCGGTGAAGGCGATGTCGTCGGCGCTCTTGCCCTTTTTCTTCTTGGCGAGGAGCTGTTCGCGGTCGCGTTTGTAGTCGACCTTGACCTTCTTCACGTGGTTGCGGTGAAGGGGATCCCACTCTTTGGCGCCGACGTCGTCGGACTTGATGACCTTGATGTTGCCGCCGCCGGCGTCGACCTTGATGCCTTCTCGCTGAATCTCCATCGCGAGGCGGGGACCGTTGATGGCGATGGTCGCCGTCCACTGGCCCATCTGAATGGCGTCGCCGTTGTTGAGGTACTGGCGGACGATGCGCTTGCCGTTGACGTAGGTGCCGTTGGTCGACCCCTCGTCGATGATCTCGAAGCGGCCCGACGGTTCGCGCACGATGCGGGTGTGCACGCCCGAGACGTCGTCAGAGACCAGGGGGATGTCGGTCTGCGCGCTGCGACCGAGGGTGAGCGTGCTCTTCGCGTGGGGCGTGATCGAGGCGCCCTTTTTGACGAGGGCGACGGCGGGCGAGTCGGCTGGCGTCGTCGCCAACAGCTGCGACAGCATGGTCAGGCCCGACTGGCTCGCTTGCGCGATCAGCTCGGCGGGCATCGCCTGCAAGATCATCGTCTTCTGCTTCGCCGACGACGGCTGCTCGGCCATCAGCTTGGCGATCTCGTCTTTGCCCAGCATCTGGGTTTTGACGACGGTGCGGCCCATGTCTTTCTGTTTGACGCGGGCCTGCGCGCGCGAGTTCGCGATGGCGTCTTGCAGGTCGGCCGCCGACATCATCATCGTGACGGCGCCCTTCAAGCTGGGCGCGCGGTCAGAGACCTTGACCTCGGCCTGCGCCTGCTGGCTGGCGACGACGACCTCGATCAGGGTGGTGCCGGCCTGAATGAAGTCGCCGCGCTTGATGCGCCGCGGCTCTTTGACCCGCTCACCGTTGAGAAAGATGCCGTTGAGCGAGCCGAGGTCTTTGACGCGAATGCCCTCGGTCTCGCTCCACTCGACCTCGAAGTGCTTGCCCGAGCATTGCTGGTCTTCAATTTGCCCGTCGGCGTCGGCGGCGCGTCCAACGGAGATGGTGCCGTTCTGGCGGAGCGGAATCTCGATGCCGGCGGAGAGACCGTCGACGACCTTGAGCGCAAACATCGATGCGGCCTCGTGAGCTCGGGGGCAAAGCGCCGCCGTTTATCGCGCAGGTTCAGCGGGAAGTCACGCCGTCGCCGACGCCGCTCCGTCGCCGCGGGATCGTGGGACACCCCGGCGCTGGCGCGGCGCTGCGACGTCCCGCTCGGGCAGCATCCCGCCATGCGCTTCGCCTCTCCCTTCCGTGCGCCCTCTGCGCCCTGCCCTGGCCGCTCCGACTTCGCCGCCCGCGTCGTCGGCTCTGTCGTCGGCGCCAGCTCCGTCGTCGGCGTGGTTGTCGCCGGGCTCGTCGGGCTCGTCGGGCTTGTCGGCTGCCAACCCGCGCCGGCGCCAGCGACGTCAGCGGCGGGCGCAGCGACAGCAGTGTCGACGTCGACAGCACAGGCCGGGCAGCTGTGGTTCGAAGAGAACACCGGACGCTTCGACCCCGCCGTCCGCTTCGTCGCCCACGGCGTCAAGGGCGGCGACGTCGTCGTTACCGACCGCGGCTTCTCTTTGCGCGGCGCCGACGACCTCGATGCCGTCGCGCTCGACTTCGGCCCAGCCCAGGCCGGAGCGCCCGTCGGAGCGGCCCGCGGCGACGGCCCGTTGTCGACGGTGGTGCGCCGTTACACCCGTGGAGCGCGCGGTCCGCTGGCGTTTGAAGCGCGGGCGTTCGCGCAGGTCGTGCTGCCCCTGCGCGACGGCGTCGACGTCATGGTTTACGGCAGCGCCGACGGCGAGCTCGAGTACGACTGGCGCTTCGCCAAAGGGGTCCGCGGCACCGCCAGCGTCGACGTCACGGGCAGCGGCGACGTCGCGGTCGACATCAGCGACGGCGGAGACCTCGTCGTCGGCGGCCTGCGCATCCGCGCCCCGAAGTCGTTTGTCGTTGACGACGATGGCCGTCAGAGCCCGGTGGCATCGGCGCTGCGACACGAGGCCGGAGCAGCGGCCGGACACGTCCACGTCATCGTTGACGTGGCCGACCACGACCCCGCGCAGCGGTTGGTGGTCGACCCCGTCGTGACGTTTCAGGGCAGCGTCGGGGGCAGCGGCAACGAGCTGCAGGCCGATCCGTTTCGCTTCGATGCACCCGGCGCTGGCGTCGACAGCGACGGCAACCTCTACGTCTCGGGCACCACCGATTCGCGCGACCTGCCGGTCACCGCCGGCGCGCTGCAGACCGACAACCTCAGCGGCCGCGACGCCTTTGTCGGCAGCGTGTCGGCCGACGGACGCAGCATCCGCTGGCTCACCTACGTCACCACCAACGGCGTGGGCGGCGATCAGCTGCGGCCGCTCGTCGTCGATCGCAAAGCCGGCAGCGTCGTGCTCGCCGTGCGCACCGGCGGCGTGGGCTTTCCGGTCACCGACGGCGCGTTTCAAAAAGAGGCCGGCGGCGGCGTCGACACCGGCGTGGCGAAGTTCGACAGCAACGGCAAGCTGCTGGCGGCGACGTTGTTCGGCGGCCCCGCCGGCGAATTTCCCTACGCCATTGACCTCGACACAGCCGACGGCAGCGTCGTCGTCGGCGGCATCACCACCGGCCGCACGCTCGTCACCGACGGCACGTTTGGCGTCGAGGCCCGCGGCACCGACGGCTTCGTCGCGGTGTTCTCGCCTGACCTGACGCGCCTGCAGGCCGCCACCCACGTCGGCAGCGACGGCGAGGGCGACGCGGTGCTCGGCCTGCACATGCGCGCGGGCGTCATCACGCTCACCGGCATGGTCGACGGCAAAGGCGTCGTCGGCGCCCCCGAAGAAGCTTTCGGCGGCCTCGACGTGCTTGTGCTGCAGGTCGATCGTGGGTTGGCGCGTCCGCTGTTTGCCCGGGTGTTCGGCTCGGGCGCCAACGACCGCGGCTTCGGCGTCGCCGCCAACGACAACGGCGTCTACGTCGCTGGCGCCACCGAAAAGAGCGACACGTTTCCGCTCTTGGGCGGGCTGCCGTCGGGCAAGGGCGGGCTGGACGGCTTCGTCATGCTGCTCGGCGCCGCCGACGGGGCCATCAAGCGCTCGACGTTGATCGCCGGCGATGGCGACGACTTTCTCGGCGCCCTCGCCATCGCCGACACCGGCGAGATCGTCGTCGGCGGCAGCGTGCGCGGCACCGGCGGCTTCGTCCTCGTCGACGGCTG
>JANNAY010000195.1:0-5938 GCA_031384945.1 Deltaproteobacteria bacterium | reverse complement strand
GAGACGTCTGCACCCGCTGCGCCTGGGACCACGCGCGTCCCGCCCGCGTCGACGGAGTCGAGGTCGCCACCGGCGGCTACGACGAGGTCGGCTTCTTGTTCAACACCGCCGCCCGCGACTTCTGGGACGCCTTGCTCGACGGCGGATCCCACGCCGCCCCCGTCGGCGGCAGCGACGACCACAGGGCCGGCGTCGACGAAGGCGCCTTTGCATCGTCGATCGGCGCGCCGACGACGATGATCTTCGCCAGCGAGCTGTCGGCGCGGGCGCTCGCGCAAGGCCTCAAAGACAACCGCGTCGTCGTCAAGCTGCAAGGCCCGCAAGACGCGATGATCGACCTGCAGACGGTGCCCGAGCGCGACGGCGACACCGTGACGACGCCGTTGACGCAGCCGGCGACGTTGACGGCGACCATCACTGGCGGCGTCGGTTTGCACGCACGGCTGATGAAAGAAGGGTTCCCGGCCGAAGACGCAGACGGCAACGAAGTCGTCGTCGTCGTCGACAGCGACCCCTTTGTCTTTGAACGCGTCGTCAGCCCGCCCGAGGCCACAGGCGTCGACGAGCGCTACCGCGTCGAGCTCATCGCCGACCGCGACGACGCCGCCGGCGCAGAAGGCCACGTCGCCGTGCTCACCGGCCACGTCTGGCTGCGGCAGTTCGCCGTCGGCCCACGTGACGCGACCACTTGCTGCGCCGCCGGATCCAACGTCGACGCGTCGTTGCTCGGGGCCGGACTTTTGTCCGCGCTGCTCAGCGGGCTGCGGCGCCGTCGACGTCGTTGACGGCGCAGTGCCACAACTTGTGACACAGCTCTCAGCGCGCTCCACAAGAAACACAGCGACGCTACGCTCCCCGCGATGGGTGCTCCTCCGACCACGACGACTGCGACCGCGGCTTCGTTGCCGCGCACGTCGTCACGCACCACCAAGATTCGCTCGGTCGCCCACCGCTTCGCCGGCGCCGCCGCCCGCTCTCTCGACGACATCGTCGCCGTCGGCGTCCGCTTCGACGACGACGACCCCAGCTTCGGTGAGTCCCTCGCGGTGCGCCTGCGCCCCGGACGGATGGAGACAGTGGCTGCCATCTCAGGCCCGGTGAAGAGCGTCGCGCTGTTTCACAAAGACGTCGTCGTCGTCGACGCCCGCGGCGCGCTGAAGAAAGTGTCGGGCGAGTCGCTGCTCGACGGCGTCAAAGACGTCTACGACGACGGACAGCGCCTGCTCGCCTTGCAAGGTGACGACGTCGTCGACGTCGCCTCACGGGCCACCATCGCGCGCGTCAAAGACGCCGTGTCGTTGAAGGGCGGCCTCGTGCGCGGCGCCACCGGCGTCTACGACCTCGCGGGCAAGCTCCTCGTCGCCGGCGCCGTCGACGCCGTCGCCAGAGCCCTGCTTCCCGGCGGGGGCAGCGACGTCGCGGTCGCCCGCGGCAAGATGCTCACGCTCAACAACAAGCAGCTGGCGCTGCCGTTCGTCGTGCAGTCGTTGTGCAAGGCCGCGGGCCGCTGGTTCGCCAGCAGCAAACAAGGCGGCCTCGTCGTCGTCGACGAGGGCGTCGTGCGCCCGCTGCGGCCGAGCCTGCGCGCGCACCAGCTCGTCGCGGTCGGCAACGGCCTGCTCATCGTCAGCGACCTCTTCATCGCCACCTCAGACGACGGCCTCGACTTCGTCTCGCGCGATCTGGCGTCGTACGTGCGCCTCGCCGAGAAACAGGCGGCCTGACCGACATCGACCGGGAAGCCTTCAGCCGGGCGCAGGGCAGGGCGGGACAGGCGAGCGAGGCTCAGGGCGACACCTTCGCTGCCGCGGCGTCGATCGCCGTCACCACGTCCAGCAGCGTTTGGAACGACGGAGCGCTCTCCACGTGCGGCAAAACGAACCGGCAAGCATCCGCGAGCGAGCCCACCATCGTCGCGGGAAAGGGCGGCGGCTGCACGAGGGTGACGGCGACAAAAGCGCTGCGGAAGATGGCGGAGGAGAAGCCGGGCTGGAGCAGCACCCCGGCCGACGCCCGCATCATCGGACCCAGCAAGGCCATGGTCTCGGCGGCGAGCGCACGGACCTCCGCGCTGGGGAGTGTGAGGCCGTGGTGAAAGACCGAGACGACGACCATCCGTTGCAGCCCGGGTCGGTTCGACGCGTCCCGCTGCAACCGGTTGCTCAACCGCACGAGCTCCAGGTCGAAGGGCGCGCGAACGGACTCGACGTAGACATCCCGCCAGGCGCCGGTCACAAGCTCGGACTGGCGGTGCAGAATTTCAGGCTGCATCGACGTTGCCGCTTCGGCCTGTTTCAAGGTTTCTTTCCTTCGATCAGTGATGCCAGTTTTCGAATTGAATTGAATGCCACGCCGGGAAAAGCAGATTCCACCAACCAGCGCGGCACGGCCACGGGTGGCGTGGATTCTCCTTCCTCACGCAGGTGCATCCGGCCATCGCCCAAGGCGGTCAGGGTGTAGGTCACGTTGAAGAGCCGCTGCCGTTGAACCGCCTGCGCAGGCCAGGCGTCCGGCGTGGCGACAAAGTTGAAGGTGATCGCGCCGCTGCTCTCGTCGCGCCCTTGCGTGAGCTCGCTGACGCGATCGGCATCCTCGATGGGCCACGGGTTGTCGACGAAGCTGTAGACGAGCCACTGATCGGCGGCGATCTCTTTGATGATGCGGCTCTCGACGACGCCTAAAAATTGGGTGTGACAAGGCACGTTCAAGAAGACTGCAATTGCGCCATCGATGCTGGCATCAACTGTTGTTTCGGCCTCGTCATGGATTCGCAGAACGGTCGCGCCGTGGTCGTCGGTGAACTCGGTGATCTGCCAGCGCACCGTCGTCGCGGCGTCGGGCCTGCTGACCTGCCAGCCGTCGGCCTCTGGCTGGACCGACGCGCAGGCCGCGCCCAGCGTCGCCAGCAGCGTCGTCGTCGCCCGTCCGAGTCCATCCCTGCGCGTGGTCATCGTGCCCTCCTCTGCGGTTCGAGGAAGACAGGTACCGAGGCACGGCAGGCCGGAGATCCTCCGAAAGGACGGGGTCGACGTCCTCCAAACGGCCAGGTGGATCGCGCTCAGCTCTTGTCGTCGATGACGCGGCTCCTCGCCCTTGCGCGTTGTCGTCGTCGAAAGCGATGGCCGACGACAACGGCGCCGTCATCGACGTCTGCACAGCCGCTTCGAAGACGCCTTTGTCGACGGCCTCAACGGCGTCTTCTGATCAGAATTCTTCGCGCGTTTCGAACTCACCCTGCGGCGGCCGCACGAAGCTGTCGTCGTCGAGCCCGACAAAGCTGCCCAACCACGCAAATCGCTCGAGCATGTCGAGCGACGTCCCGACGACGTGATCCGGCGCCCAGCCCTTCGCGCCGTTGAACGATGCGTAAAAGCAGCTCTCGCGGCCGCCGACGTCGACGACCATGCACAAGGCGCTGCCCCGGCCATCGCGCTTGCTCTCGCTCGAGAACCACAGCCACGCGCCCCGCGCCACCCGACGACGCAGGGTGCGCCGCAGGTTCGCTTCACTTGTCTGGGCGACGTGCAACGGCGGACCGGTGCCTGTGATGAAGCGCTCGTCGACGATGCGCTGCGGGTGAAACGGCGGCACGACGACGTCGCCGAAGTCGTGGACGCCGGCGGCGCCAACTTTGCCGGCGAAGCGGAACCAGCGGCGGTCGAAGAAGCCGTCGACGCGGACGACGACGACCTCGTCGCAGACGCGGTTGCCGACGGCGCCGGCGAAGATGACGTCGACGCGGGCGACAAAGGCGTCGTCGTCGAATTCATTGGCGGCGATGTAGTCGAGGTCCACGTTGGCGATTGTGTCAGTCGCCCTCGTCGACCGCGAGCATCGCCAACGCCACCTCGAAAATCGCCCAGCGCGACGTGCCCGCGAGCAGCGGCCGCAGCGCGTCTTCACGTCCGTCGACGTGGGCACGCAGCGCCGCGACGTCATCGCCACGGACAAACGCGAGCGCGAGGTGTTCACAACGATCGAGCGCGGGGCCGATGACGTCGACAGCCATCCCGTTCTCGACGCGGCCAAGGGCACGCACCACGGCGGTTGGGGTCCGCTCCAAGGTCAGCAGCGCGCGTCGCACGCGTTGCCAATCGTGGGCCTGCGCTGCCCGCGCTGCTGTTGCCCAGACGTCGTGGTCGTCGTGCGGCAGGAGTGGCGGCGACGGAAGCTCGACAACTTTGCCGAGGACGTCGCGGCCGGCGTCGTCGACGAACGCGGCGCAGATGACGTCGTGGCCGCGCTCGAGGGCTTGCTGCGGCGTCTCGCGACCAATGAAGACGACGTCGTGACCGCAGTGGTCGCAGTGGCGGACGTCGTCACGGCGGGTCGGCGCCAGATCGGCAAAGCGGCGGGGGCAGGGCTGCAACACGCGCATGTCCAAACAACCCTCGCGGGCCGGCGACTAGTCGCCGTCGTCGCCGTCGACGTCGTCGGGCGGGCAGTCGGGCAAGCGCCACGAGCCGTCGGCGGGCCAGGCGCAGCCGACGGCGACGAGGGTCAAGCCCTGCGGCGGGGCCGTCATGCCGGCGGATTGGCGGTGGCGGGCCTCGAGGATGCGCGGGATGTCAGCGGCAGGGCGCCAGCCAGTGCCGACCTCGGCGAGCACGCCGATCAGGTTGCGGACCATCTTGCGGACAAAGGCGTCGCCGACGAGGTTGACGACGACGTCGGCGCCGTCTTCGTCGACGTCGAAGCGAAACATCGTTTTCACCGGCGACGCCGCCGAGCAGCCGCCCGCCCGGAACGACGAGAAGTCGTGGGTGCCCTTGAGCTGCGCCGCCGCCGCGCGCATCGCCACGACGTCGAGGGCAGGGGCCACCCGCCAGCGCCGCGGGTCGTCGAGGCCTGCGCCGTCTGCGCCGGGGTCGACGCCGCCGCGCAAGACGTAGCGGTAGTGCTTGCCGCGCGAGATGCCGCGGGCGTGGACGCGGGGGTCGACGGCGCAGACGACGACGTCTTTGAGTCCGTCGTCTCGGTCAACGGCGGCGCGGGCAGCGACGGCGGCGACGTCGAGGGCGAGGTCGGGCTGGCCTTTGTCGGCGAGGAAGTAGGCGGTGGCGAGGTTGGCGTCGGCGTGGACGCCGCGGTCTGTGCGGGCAGCGAACGCCAGCCCTTTGGGACGCGCTCCAGCCGCCGCCCGCAGGCGGGCCTCGAGGGCGGCGCCGGCCGTCGCCACGCCCGGCTGCGGCTGCAAGCCGTAGAAGCCTTTGCCGTCGTAGCCGAAGCGGACCAACACCGCGGTGCGTTTGCTCAGATCCTTCACCCGCCAAGGTGTTCCACCGCCGTTCAGCCCTTGGCAGGGGGAGCCTGCGACAGCCATGCTCCCCGCGTGACCTCCGTCGCCAAGAACGAACCGCCCGCGCGCCGCGGACGGCCCAAGAAAGACGCCACCCCCAATTCGTCGGGGCCCGCGTCGTCGCCGGCATCGTCGGCCGTAGGGTCGTCGTCGGGCGAGTTCGACGTCGCCAGCACGATGATGTCCGACGAAGATCCCACCGCTGGCGAGTGGCTGTTCAAGCAAGACGAGCTGGTGTTGGGGCCGGTCACGGCCATCGTTCTCGTCGAGAAGATCAAGAAGGGCGAGCTGTCGGCCGACACGCCGATCGCCCGCGATGGGCAGCCCTTTCGCCCGATGAAGCTCTTGCCGCTCTTTCGCGACGCCTGGATGGCGGCCGAAGAAGGGCGCCGGCTCGCCGCCGAAGAGAAAGCCCACCAGGGCGCGCTGGCCCGGGCGCGCGTGTTGCGCGTCGTCGTCGTGCTGGTCTTGTTCGCCGCCCCCTTCGCCGCCGCCGGCGCCGGCGCCCGCGCCCTGATGATCGCCCGCCCATGGGACGACACCGCCGACTGGATCGCCAAGGTGCCGCCGCTGGTCGACCTGCCGCAGAAGCCCATCGAAGTGAAGAAGGTCGAGCCGACGCCGACGACGGTGGCGTCG
>JANNAY010000152.1:0-3950 GCA_031384945.1 Deltaproteobacteria bacterium | reverse complement strand
TCCGTTTGCGCCGGTGCCCGATACGAGGTTGTTTCTCGGCGCGCCGGCAGTTGAAGACTGATCACGCGAGG
Organism: Deltaproteobacteria bacterium; assembly: GCA_031384945.1. GTDB lineage: Bacteria > Myxococcota > UBA727 > UBA727 > VGSZ01 > VGSZ01. Next base: position 3,879 of record JANNAY010000152.1, on the reverse strand, counting down.
GATCGAGCACCGCGACGGCTCGGAGCCATCAGCGCCAGCGGGCCAGCGCCTCGCGCGCCGGCGCAAACGTCGCCGCCAACACCGTCAGCGCCTGCTTCGCCTCGTCGATGCGACCGAGGGCCTTCAGCGCCGCCACCCGGTTGAACGACGTGGCCGCATCACCGGGAAATTGCTGAAGATTCTCGTCACACACCGCCAGCGCCCGCGCCGGCTCACCGAGCTGCTCGAACACCACAGCGAGGGTCGCCCGCACCTCTGACGTGCGCGGTCCGAGGTCGACGGCGGCCTGCAACGCGCGCCGCGCCCGCTCGAGGTCAGCGCGGTCGCCGGACTTGCGAAACCTGTGCAGCAGCGCCGCGCCGAGGTTGGTGGCGAGGTCGGGGATGCCAGGTTCGAGGTCGACGGCGCGGTCGGCGGCGGCGACGGCGTCGTCGAATTTGCCGAGGGCGACGAGGACGTTGGCGCGGGCGTTGTGGAAGACGGCGGCGGCGTCGAGAGAGGCTTCGCCGGCGCGCGCGTCGTCGAGAATTTTCAGCGCGCCTTGCGGTGACGACGCCGACAACGCCCGCGACAACGCCGAAGCCAAGACGTCGTCGACACGGCTCATCTCAGAGACCTCAGAGGGTCCACGCCAACGTCGACAGCGACCACTGCTTCACCGTCTGAAACGGCGACCGCACGAGATCGGCGGCGGTGATCTCGTCGGCGTTGCTCATGCCCGAGCCGAAGCGCAAGACGAGCTCGGCGGCAGTGACGTCGTCACGGATGGCCACGCACGACTCGGTGTCGCGTCCGTCGCTGCGGCCGTTGAGGTTGGCGCTGCCGATGATGCTGTAGCAGTCGTCGAAGGTGGCGGTCTTCGCGTGCAGCGTGCCGCCGCGCTTCTCGAAGATGCGGACGCCGGCGTCGATGAGGTCGTCGTAGAACCAGCGGCTGGCCTCGACGACGAAGCCCATGTCTGACGACGTCTTCGAGTTCGACATCACTTTGACGTCGACGCCGCGCCGGGCCGCGGCCATGAGCGCCTCGCGCAGCTCGCTCGGCGGGATGAAGTACGCGTTCTCGATGGTGATGCTCTTGGTCGCCGCGTTGATGGCGTGCAGGTAGAGCTGCAGCGTGTTGTCGTCGGGCGGCTCGCCGTGCGGGTGGTGCTGCACCACGCGCACCGCCGGACCACCGAGGTGCTTGGTCGGCGGTGGAAACAGCTTGCCCATCTTGTCGGCGGGCACGGCGTCACCGAGCAGGGCCCAGTTGCGCAAGAACGAACGCTGCACGTCGTGCACGGCGCCGCCTTCGACGCGGACGTCGACGTCGCGCCACGCCTCCATCGTTTTGTTGTTGGGCTTGAAGACCATGCGGCCCGAGCCGCCGAGCGAGTACTCGTCGGCGATGTTCATGCCGCCTTCGACGGCGACCTTGCCGTCGACGACGAGGTGCTTCTCGTGCCAGCGGTTGTTCACCGACAGCAGGTCGAGCCCGGTGTCGTGAAAGCGCACGTCGACGCCGTGCTCTTTCAAATAGGCCCAGATCTTTGGATCGCTGCGGTTGCTGCCGAGCCCGTCGACGATGATGCGCACGTCGACGCCGGCGCGGCTGCGTTCGGCGAGGCGGTGGGCGAGGTCCCAGCCGGTGTCGTCGCTGGTGAAGATGAACGTCTGCAGGTGGATCGACGACGTCGCCTGCGCGATGAGCTTGTTGCGTTCGGCGAAGCTGTTGTGACCATCGAACAGCGGTTTGACGGCGTTGTCGGCGACGGCCCGCGAGTGCGTGGCGTCGTTGAGCTTGCGCTCGAACTCAGGATGCAACAGCGGGATCGCGCCGCGATTCGGGGCCAGCCGCAGCGAGAACACCGACTTGCCCAAATTCGGCGCCGACACCGTCACCGGCGCGGCCGTCGTCTGCAGCAGCGGCGCCAGCGACGGCTTCTTCGCAGGGGTCGGCGTCGTCGTCGCATTCGCCGCGGGCGTCGTCTTCTGAACGCCCGTCGCCGCGCCCGTGCCGGTGCTGGTGGTGCCATTCGTCGCCGGCGGGCGGAGGCTGGAGGGGCGTTTCTGACCGGCGTCCATGGCTTCTGGCAGTAAAGTAGCAGCGCACCCCCGGTTTTGGCGGATCCCACGACGTCGTCAGCGTGGCCCCCGAGCCAAAGGCGCTCGGTGATCGATGCATCGATTGTCGACGCGCGCGCGCGGCGAGGCGGGTGATGCGGACCTACCGCCGGGCCAGCGACGCCCCGGCGTCTTTCGGCAGTGCGAGAAACCACCAGACCGACTGCAGCGAGCAAAAGGCGACGACGAAAAAGGCGGGGCCGAAGTTGCCGACGTCGGTGGCGCCGACGCCGCGGGCAACGCCGAGCAGCTGGAGCGCATAGCCGCCAATGGCGACGCCGACGCTCAACGACAGCTGCTGAAACATCCCCGACAGCGACGTCGCTTGCCCCATGCGGGCGGACTCGACGTCGGCAAACGCGATCGCGTTCAACGCTGTGAACTGGAGCGCGCGCAGCGAGCCGCCGACGATCAAGACCGCGTAGACGACGACGTGGGAGAGGTCGGCGGAGAACAAGCCGTAGGCGGCCAAAAAGAACGAGGCGCAGACGGCGTCGACGACGAGGACGGACTTGAAGCCGAAGCGTCTGAGCACCCGCGACGCCATCGACTTCGAGAACATCGCCCCCACCGCCGACGCAAACGTCAACAATCCCGAGTGCAGCGGAGAGAGCCCGAAGCCGAGCTGCAGCATCAACGGCAACAAGAACGGCGTGGCGCCGACGCCGACGCGGAAGAAGCCGCCGCCGACGACAGAGGCGCGAAACGTCGGCAAGCGAAAGAGCGCGAGGTCGAGCAGGGCGCGCTGTCCCCGTCGTTGCAGCGCGCGGGCGTGGGCGCCGTAGCCGACGAGAAAGACGACGCCAGCGACGCCGCAGGCCACGGCGACGTCGGTGGCGATCAAGTGCTTTCCCATCGTCGAGAAGCCAAACAGCGTGAGCGCGAGGCCTGTGCCCGAGAGCACGAAGCCGCGCACGTCGAGGGGACCTGCGGCTTCGCGCACGTCGGGCAAGAAACGCAGGGCGACAAAGATGCCGATGACGCCGACGGGCAGGTTCAACAAGAAGATCCAACGCCAGTCGAAGAACGTCGTGATGAAGCCACCGATCGGCGGGCCGACGATGGGCGCGACCAACGCGGGCACGGTGAGCCACCCCATGGCGTCGACGAGCTCGTTCTTCGGCACCGCGCGCAAGATCACGAGGCGGCCGACGGGCACCATCATGGCGCCGCCCATGCCCTGCACGGCGCGGGCGATGACAAGCGTCTCCAATGACGACGCCAGCGCGCAGGACCAGGAGCCGAGCAAGAAGACGACGATGGCGCCGACGAAGGTGACGCGTGAGCCCTTCGTGTCGGCGACCCAGCCGCTGATCGGCAAGAACACCGCCAGCGAGATCAGGTACGTCGTCATCGCCAGCTTCAACGCGATCGGCGACGTGCCGAGGTCGACGGACATCGCCGGCAGCGACGTGGCGATGACCGTCGAGTCCATGTTCTCGATGAACAACGCACACGCCACGATCAACGGCAGCAATCGCGACGGACGCACGCCGGGACCCTAGCGAGTCACCCGGAACGCCCTTCGCGAATTCTGCGACGGAGAAGACCCCCAGCCCCGAATTTCGGGGAGGGAACTTCGTGCCGCGCTGCGCGCAGGCTCTTCTTTTGTTGCTCGCAACGTCGCCGCTGCTGTTGGCCCATCAGAAAATCTCCGGCGAGGGCACAGAAAAGTTCTGAGTTTCAGAGTCCAACGAAACGTCGCGAGAGGCCGCGATAAAGAGCCTGCGCGCAGCGCGGCACGAAGTTCCCTCCCCGAAATTCGGGGCCGGGG
>JANNAY010000138.1:0-2976 GCA_031384945.1 Deltaproteobacteria bacterium | reverse complement strand
GACCAAGATCGTCGCGCGGCGGCGGGCCACGGTTGTCGTCGCGACGGGGCGGCGGGCCACGGTTGTCGTCGCGACGCGGCGGACCACGATCGTCGCGCGGCGGCGGGCCACGATCGTCGCGCGGCGGGCCACGGTTGTCGTCGCGTCGCGGCGGAGGTGCGCGGTTGTCGTCGCGCTGATGCGGAGGTGCACGGTTGTCGTGCTGCTGCTGGCGGGGAGGCGGCGGTGCATCGAAGCGCTGCTGCTGAGCGGCGCCGGGGGCTCGCCCCATGCGGCCGCGCTCGGCGTCGCGCACGCGGCGGCTCTTGTGGGCGGTGTCGCTGCGGATGGCGCCTTCGATGGGGTCGATGGCTTTGTCGATGGAGTTGCGCTGCCAGGCGTCGAACAAGTGGAGCCCGCAGTCGCGGAAGCGCAGCAGGCGCGCATCGAACTTGGCGAGGTGCTCGGTGACGTTGCGCAGGTCGCGGCCGAGGATGTCGCGGGCGCTGTTGTTGCCAGCAGCGTCGACGACCTGTGGCATATCTATAATGGTCGGACCTTCAGCGGCAATCAGTACATTGAACGCCGACAAATCGCCGTGAATCTTGCCTGCGGCGAGCAGCAGGCGCACCTGCCCATAGATCTCGCGGTGCAAGAGCTCGGCGACATCAGCGGGCAGATCGAAGTCGGCCAGGCGCGGCGCGGGTGTGCCCTGCTCGTCGACCAGCAGCTGCATGAGCAGCACGTCTTCGTAGAGCAGATACGGCTCAGGCACGCGGACACCGGCGTGAAACGCCTCGGTCAGCGCCTCGTACTCCATGTCGCGCCAGCTCTTTTCGATGAGCTCTTTGCCATAGTTGGTGCGCTTGTGCATCGCCCGCTTATCACGGGTGTTGCGCGTCTGGTTGCGCCCCTCGGTGTAGTCGGCGGTGGCCTTGAACGTGCGCTGCTCACGGTTCTTGTAAACCTTGGCCGCGACGAGCTCGCCCTTGCGCTCGACGATGAACACCGATGCTTCTTTGCCGCTCATCAGCCGCGCGCGCACATCGTCGATGACGCCGTCGTCGAGGAGCTTCTGCAAGCTGTCTTCCACCACGGGCTCCTTTGCTGGCGCGGTTGTGACGCCGGCAGCCTGCCCCACCTCCGTAGCGACGTCGAGGTACAACTGGATCATGCGCGCCGTCGCCCCCTGCTGCGTCGTTGGCCGCGTCGTCGGCTGCGTCTTCTTTGGCGCCTTCGTCGGCTGCGCCCCGCCCGAATTGTGCGGGGCGGGACAAGAACCTGACCTCGCGGTCGTCGGCGCCCCCTTCGTCGGCCACGCCCACAACGACTACGAGCACGACCGCCCCCTCGAAGACGCCCTCGCCTTCGGCTTCGGCAGCGTCGAGGCCGACGTCTGGTGGCGCGATGGTGATCTGCAGGTGAGCCACGACGCGTTCTTGACGGCGGGCACCCTCGAGGGCCTCTACCTGGCGCCTCTCACGGCCCACGTCGACGCCGCTGACCTGCCACCGCGCTTCACCCTGTGGATCGACCTCAAAGACAACACGACCGAAGGCAAGAAAGCCCTGGCGCGCCAGCTGCGCGACCTGCCGTTCTTGAGCGTCTTCGACGACACCGGCCTCGTCGACGAACGCGCCGTCACCGTCATCCTCACCGGCGACGCCTCAGCCAAAGTCGACCTCATCGACGACGTGGTCGCCCCCCGCGCCTTCGCCATCGACGACAACGACCTCGCCATCGACGACGTCGCCGAGGGCGTCGTGGTCGCCGCCGCCCTCAACTTCGGCGCCTACGTCGGCAGCGGCGACGACGCCGACCGCCAATGCGGCTGCGTCGTCGAAAAAGCCCACAGCATCGGCCGCAAGGTGCGCTTGTTCGGCGGTCCGGACACGCCCGAGAGCTGGCAGTTTCAGCGCGACCACGGCGTCGACTTCATCAACGCCGACGACCTCAGCGGCTTCGAGTTCGCGCTGCTCAGCAAAGAATAGGGCTACTTCGACGTCTTCTTCTCTTTCTTCTTCTCTTTCTTCTTCTGCTTCGTCTTCTTCGTCTTCTTCTTCGACAATGATGTTTCGATCGCCTCACACAGCACGGTGAGCACGCGCAGCCGGGCCACGTGCTTCTCGTTGGCCGGAATCAGGTGCCATGGCGCATATGACGTCGACGTGCGCTCGACCATGTCGTGCACGGCGCTCAGGTACGCGCCCCACTGCTCGCGATTTCGGTAGTCGTCGTCGGTGATTTTGAACTGCTTGAAGCTGACCTTCTCTCGTGCTTTGAAACGCTCGAGCTGGGTCTGCTGATCGATGTGCAGCCAGAGCTTGACGACGACGACACGGTCTTCGACGAGCTGCTCTTCAAAGGCGTTGATCTCGTCGTAGGCGCGCATCCAGGCTTCTTCGCTGCAGTAGCCCTCGACGCGCTCGACGAGCACGCGGCCGTACCAGCTGCGGTCGTAGACGGTCATGTGGCCATCGGTGGGCACGTGGCGCCAGAACCGCCAGAGGTAGTGCTGCGCCTTTTCTTCGTCGCTGGGCGCGGCGATCGGGATGATGCGGTAGTCGCGGGCGTCGAGCGTCGGCGTGACGCGGCGGATGGCGCCGCCTTTGCCGGCGGCGTCCCAGCCTTCGAGCACGACGGTGACGCTGACGCCGTCAGCGCGGGCCTGTTGCCAGGCGCGGGCGAGCCGGCCTTGCAGCTGTTCGAGCTCGTCGTCGTAGGTCGCTTCATCGACGGTGACGCTGAGATCGAGGGTCTCGAGGATGGTCTTCTGCCCGTCCTCTTGCGTCTTTGTCGTCGGCGCCTTTTTCTCGGGCTTCTTCTTCGTCTCTTTCGCCGCCTCTCGCTGCGCAGCCGCCGCGTTCTTGGCCAGCGCCTTTTCGACGACGTCGATGATGTGCTCGGCCACGGCGACGCTGCGGTAGTTGGCGTCTTCGCCTTCGATGAGCGTCCATGGCGCTGAGGCCGCGCTGCGGGCGACATCGACGGGCTCAG